>JAQGLH010000056.1 GCA_028293005.1 Alphaproteobacteria bacterium | reverse complement strand
CGAAGTGTCGACCCGTGCCAAGGAGCTGACGCCAGCGCTCACGATCGACTATAAGATCGGTGACCGTACATTGAGCTACGCTTCCTATTCGAAGGGTTTCAAAAGCGGCGGCTTCACCCAGCGGATTTTTCCTCCTGAGCCGGCGGCAACGCCGTTCGCGCCTGAATTCGTCGAGACCTACGAGCTCGGCCTGAAGACCGAATTGCTCGATCGCCGGCTGCGGTTGAATGGGGCGGTGTTCCAGTCGGACTATACCGATATTCAGATCGTGGTGAACGAAGGGCTCGCGCCCAAGGTCCGCAATGCCGGCCAAGCCCGGATCAAGGGCTTCGAGATTGAAGGCGATGCCGTGCTGACCGATTGGCTGAGGGTCTCGGGCGGTGTCGGCTATCTCGACGCTTATTACCGCTCGGTCTCCCCGACCGCGACTCCGGTCAATGTCGATAGCCGCTTCCCCAACGTCCCGAAATGGACGGCCTCCGCCGCGGTCAACGCCGTCGTGATGGATTCGGGCGACCGCAAGTTCACGGTGCGCGGCGATTGGACCTACCGGTCTTCGCACTTCAAGGACGCGGTCAATTCGCCCGATCTATACCAAGGGGGCTATAGTGTGTTCGGGGCCAGTGCGACGCTCGACTACCGGCAGTTCGAGCTGACCGTCGGGGTGACCAACATGGGCGACAAGCGCTACCTGCTCGGCGGCTATGTCGACCTGATCCAGGCGTCGGCGGCGACCGGCATGTACTCGCGCCCGCGTGAATGGTTCCTCAAGCTGGGCTACAAATATTAGCCCGAAGGCGGCCGGGGCGCTGCGATGCGCCCTGGCCGCCGCTCGTTGGGTTCGCTCAAGTCGCCATCCGAGCGCGCCGCGAGCAAGGATAGGGGAGTTGGACATGTCTTGGCTGAACCGCAATGCTGCAATCGGCGCGGCGCGCATTTCCCGGCCGCTTCCTCCCCAGGGCGATTGAGCCATGGCGGGGGAAAGAGTCATCGACTGTGATTTTGTGGTGGTCGGCGCCGGCTCTGCCGGCTGCGTGCTTGCCAATCGGCTCAGCGAGAGCGGGCGCGACAAGGTCGTTCTGCTGGAGAGCGGGCGCGGCAGAGACACTTTGCTGCTGCGCATGCCCAAGGGCTTCGCGCAATTGATGTTCGATACCAAATATGTCGCCCGCTTCGAGACCGAGCCCGAGCCCGGCACCGGCGGCGTCGCCGATTCCTGGCCGCGCGGCAAGCTGATGGGCGGCTGCAGCGCGGTCAACGGATTGTTCTACACGCGGGGGCAGCCGCAGGATTTCGACGACTGGGAGGCGATGGGCAATCCAGGCTGGGGCTGGGCGCAGATCGCGCCCTGCTTCAAGGCGCTCGAAGATCATGAGATGGGCGAGGACGAAGTGCGCGGGACGGGCGGCCCGATGACCATCAGCCGCCACAACAATCCCCACCCGCTGCCGGATGCGTTCATCGACAGTGCGGTGAACAGCGGCCTGCCGTGGCGCGAAGACGTCAATCGACCCGACCAGGAAGGCGTCGGCTACGTCACCTTCACCGCCAAAGGCGGCAAACGGATGAGCGCTTCGAAGGCGTTCATCGCACCGATCCGGAAGCGGCCGAACCTCATCGTGCTCGAGGCGACCGAAGCGACCCGCATCCTGTTCCAGAAGAAAAAGGCGGTCGGGATCCTCGCGCGCGACGCCGAAGGGCCGTTGCGAATTAACGTGCGCAAGGAGGTGATCGTCAGCGCCGGCACGCTCGAATCCCCCAAGCTGCTCCAGCTATCCGGGATCGGGCAGGCTGCGCACCTGCAGCAGCTCGGCATTGATCCGATTGTCGACGCACCCGCGGTTGGCCGGAACCTTCAGGATCATCGCCTGCTCGCGCTCCAGTTTCGCATCAACCGGCCGATCAGCATCAACCCGCAGCTGCGCGGTGTCGGCCTGATCAAGAGCCTGCTTCTTTATCTGCTGACCTCCAAAGGAATCATGTCGACCGGATCTCACGACGTGGTCGCTTTCCTGAAGTCCGATCCCACGCTCGAACGGCCCGACATCGAGCTCATCATGGGGCCGATGTCGACCAATCCCGGCAAGCTCAACATGGACGTCGAAAAAGGCCATGGCATCATGGTGATCGGCTACCAATTGCGTCCGAAGAGCCGCGGCGAAGTGATGATCCGGTCGGCCGATCCCGCAGCTCCGCCGATCATTCGGCCGAACGCGCTGACCCACCCTGACGATCGCGCTTATGGTGCGAAGATCATCGCGGCGATCCGGAGGATCTGCGGCACGGCGCCGCTGTCCGAGCTGATCGCGCATGAGACCTTCCCCGGCGAAATGGTGAACAGCGCCGAGGAGGCGGAACGTTATTATCTCGATTACGGCAGCACCGTCTATCATCCGGTCGGGACGTGCCGGATGGGGCAGGGCGCCGACGCCGTGGTCGATCCCCGGCTGCGCGTGATCGGCGTCGAGGGACTGCGCGTGATCGATGCGTCGGTGATGCCGGCTATCGTTTCAGCCCACACCCATGCCGCGACGATGGCGATCGCGTGGCGTGCCTCCCAGCTTATCGCGGAAGACTGGCGCTGGCCGCCGGCCGCAATATTCGATCACGAAAGAAAAGATGGGGAGAGAGCAGATGGGCTTATGGCTTGAGGGGCAGGCGGCGCTGGTGACCGGCGGCGCGACGGGGATCGGTGCGGCCGTGGTCGACCGCTTCCTGGAGGAAGGCGCATCGGTCGGCGTGCTCGCCGCGAACGATGCGCAGGTCGACGCGATCAAGCAGAAATATGATGGGCGGGTGGTCGCGGTCGCCGGCGACGTGCGCTCGCTCGAAGACAATGAGCGCGCGGTCGCGGCGGTTGTCGAGGCGTTCGGCAAGCTCGATACGTTCGTCGGCAACGCCGGCATCTGGGACTATCTGGTGCCGTTGATGGAGCAGCCTGCGGACCGTCTCTCCGAGATCTGCGACGAGATCTACGGCGTCAACGTCAAAGGCTATATGCTCGGCGCGCGGGCGGCGGTGCCCGAGCTTCGCAAGACCAAGGGCAGCATCGTCTTCACCGCTTCGACCTCGAGCTTCCTCACCGGAGGCGGCGGCCCGATCTATGTCGCTTCCAAGCATGCCGTGGTGGGGCTGATCAAGCAGCTCGCCTGGGAGCTGACCCCGGACGTGCGCGTCAATGGCGTCGCGCCGGGGGGAACGCGAACCCCGCTCCAGGGCAGCCGCTCGGCGGGGATGGACCAGGTCCATATGGCGGACATGCCGGGGCTCGACGAGCTGGTCGCGGGAATGACTCCGATGGGGCGGATCGCCGAGCCGGAGGACCATGCCGGCCATTATGTGCTGCTCGCCTCGCCGCGCAACGGCGGCTACGCGACAGGAACGATCATCCTCAGCGACGGCGGTGCCGCCGTGGGCAAACGGCCCGAGCCGGCTGCTTAATCCGCGGACATGCTCCGCTTCCCTCAAGCTGGCTGCGCTTGCCTCGCCGCGGCGAGTTCTTTCTCATCAATCCCGTGACGGTCAATTGGGTGAAGCTTCTATCCAGCAAGTTTCGCGGCACTTTGCACGAGACGTTCGCTTGACTCGTTTTGACCGTTGCCGGATGATGTGGAGGCGCATGTCAACGAGCGCTCCTATGGCTGATTTTCCCGGCAAAGTAATGAGATAGGTATCCAGCGACGTGCCAAATGGCCTTGAGCCCCAGCCGCGTCGCGCGATCGAGAAAGACGCCATGGACCTCCTGACCTTCGGCTCCGCCATCTTGCACCCAGTCTTATCGCTCTAAAAAACGTGAATCCGGCCGGGTGGCTGGCCCTGGCCGCCCACTGCCATTGAAGCCTTGCGATCAAACGGGAGATTTACGGAATGCCTGTTCGTTTTGGTATCTACTGCGAGATGCAGTCTGCCCCCGAAAAATCGCATCCTGAGCTGATCTGGGAAGTGTTCCGGCTGATGGAGCATGCCGACGCTATGGGCTATTCGGTGTTCAGCTTGATCGAGCATCACTGTTTTCCAAGCTTCGGCGTGTCCGCCAATCCGCTCGCCATGTTCGCCGCGGTGGCACAGCGCACGAAACAGCTTCGCTTCCGTACTTTGTGCCACACGCTGCCGCTTCATAACCCGATGGTTCTCGCCGGTCAGATCGCGCAGACCGACATTCTCACCAACGGGCGGCTGGAGCTCGGTGTCGGCAGGGGCCATGGTTGGCTTTACCCGCCGCTGGGCATTCCGATGGAGGAAAGCCAGCAACGCTATCGCGAAGCTCTCGATATCCTTCACCTCGCGTGGAGCGAAGACCGTTTCAGCTATCATGGCGAGCTTTACGACGTGGAGGATGTGTCGGTGGTGCCAAAGCCCCTGCAGCGGCCCTACCCGAAGGTCTATATGACGGGCACGAGCGGGGCTGGTTTTGTCGAAGCCGCCGAACGCGGATGGGGCATCGTCTGCGGCGGACCGGCGCCATATGAGGTTTTCGAAAAAGCGATCGAAGCCTATCGCAACGCCTGCCGGATCCACCAGACAACGCCCGATCTAGGCTACATCCGCGCCGTCTTTCTCGCCGATGACGAAAACACCGCGCACCGCGAGGCGCGCGAAGCCATTCTCAACTTCTATGAATTCAATATTCGGCCCCATGATACGCTTCGTGACGACGAGGTGCTCAAGCAGAGGCTGAGCGCGAGCGGCTATGGCTTCTACGCCAGCGATCTGATGCAGACCTTGCGTGATTTCAGCTACGAGCAATTGGTCGAGCAGGACATGGTCTGGGTTGGCACGCCGAAGCAAATCGTCCGGAAACTCGAAGATTTTCACGCGAAGGTCGGCTTTGATGAATTCAGCATCATGAGCCACTACGGCGATATTTCGGAATGGGCGGCTCTCCGCACGCAGCAGTTGTTCGCGCGCGAAGTCATCCCCGCGTTTGGCTGAAGCTCCAGCACTCGGCTCTTACCATCGTCAGGCGATCACAATCGCTTCGCTGTGACGGGGCTTATCATTTCTTGGCGATAGGGTAGTTTGAGCCATTCGCCACGGCTGGTGCCGGACGAGACGATATTCGCGGCTGCTTCAGGAGAGGGGTGCGAAGGCTTGAGATCGATAGTGTCAGACATCCGCCAGGAGTCGCGTGCGGACGGTTCGACGATTGTGCGCAATGCGCTCGATCCGCCGCCGCTCGAGGGCACGATAGATTCAAGGCTGACGCGCTGGGCTGCCTCGCATCCCGATCGCCTTTTCCTGACCGAACAAGCGGCGGACGGGTTGCGTGAGCTGAGCTATGGTGAGGCGGAGCGGATCCGCGGCGCTCTGGCGGCGCGGCTGCTGGCCTTGCCGGTGACGACCGAGCGGCCGCTGATGCTTCTCGCCGCCAACGGCGTCAACCACGCGCTGATCATGCTCGCGGCGATGAGTGTCGGCCTCCCCGTCGCCGTCGTGTCGCCGGCCTATGCCTCGCCTCGGGCCGCGCCCTGGGCCAGGCT
>JAQGLH010000033.1 GCA_028293005.1 Alphaproteobacteria bacterium | reverse complement strand
GCCATTATAGCCGGTGCTCCAGCCGGTCTGGAGATCGCGAACGACGATCCCGGCCTTGCCATTGAACGACCGCCCGAGGCTCTTGATGCGGGCATCGAGGATGGCCCGCGCCGAAGCGACGGCGGGCGGCACCCGCGACGATTCGGACGCTGCGGGGGCGTCGAACTGCGCTCGATAGCTGGGGCGATAGCTGGGGCGCTGCTGCGGCTGCGGGTCGGCGCCGCGCGGCGTGCGGTGGGGCGGAGACGCCTGGACCGATTCGGACGGCGGGACGCAGCCGATCAGCAATCCCAGCGACAACAGCCACGCCGGCCATTGGCGACCAACGGCCTTGAATAGATTCGAAACTTCGGATTGCACGCCGGACCTTCCTAAAAACCTTTTGCCCGAACGGCTTATCATCGGGTTCGGAGTCGCGCGGCCATATCAAATGATGACTCGTTCGACGAGCCGTGGCTCAGCTGCGACGGATTCCGGATGCGATTCGTTCGACGCCGCAATTCGCGCGGCACCGCTTGGTCAGGGGGCGACAACGCGGCTGGGCTCGCGTCGCGACGCCGGCGGACGGCCGCGCGTCGCCGGCTTGGCGCGTTCGGGCGAGACGTGACGCGCGACCTCGGGTTCGCTGAGCAGATCGCGGAACGCCAGGCCGAAGCGCGGCCGCTTCGCCCAAACGATCTTCGACGCAACCGACAATTTGCCGCAATGGAGCGTCGCCACCGTACCGATCGGCAGCTCCTCGCTGGCGTCGATCAGCGCGCCGCTACGCGAAAGATTGCGCAGGAAGACTCGGATCTCGCGATCTCCGGTGGCCAGCGTAGCGCGGACAAGGACGATCGAACGCTCGAAAACGCGCCTGTCCTTGCCGCTCGATACCTTCTGCCACTTCTTCAAAGGTCCGTCCTCGCTGCGATCTGATCCGGACAAGCCTTAGAGGCTTAGGCCTAATGGAAGGTAAACCGGCTTTGCGCACGCCCGCACACCTACAGCCCCACACCTATGGCCCCATCGTCACAGGAATCGCCGGAGCCCCAGCCATTGCTCGAGCTTGCGCGCGAACGGCAAAGTGAAGGCAGGGCTGCTCGACGGCAGGGCAATGAGCTGCAACCCGGACGCGCCGGCAAGCTGCCGGGTGCCGATCGCGGCCGCCTTGCCGCCGTTGAAACCGAAGGCGGCGAGTTCCGGCAGGCTCGCTGCGAGCTCGGGGAGACGGTTCGGCTGGTGGGTGCGGATATTGGTATCGAGGCTGCCGCTGCGTTCGGCCGATTCCACGGTATCCCAGAGGCCGACATGCGCGGCGAGCAGGGCCTCGAGCCGCGCTTCATAGTCGAGCGCGACGAGATCCTTTTCGATCACCGCGCCGATCAGCGACCAGAAGTGATTGCGCGGGTTTGCATAATAACGTCCCGCGGTGAGCGAGATGTCGCCCGGCAAGCTGCCGAGCACCATCAGCCGGACCTGGCCGTCGACGATCGGGGGAAACGACCGCTTGATCGCTTGGGCGCTGTCTTCATCCTCCATCCCCATCCTTTCCAGCCACTCCGATTGCTCGACCGACTGCCATTGCGCGGTTCCGTTTGGCCGCGGCATCGATTAGGTGCCGCCCATGTCGGCATTGACGCCTCATCTCGCCAACGCACTGGACTCCGTCCGCGCACGCAGCGAATATCGGCAAATGGCGGCGACCGCTATCGCCGCGCGAGGTCGCCTGCAGCGCAACGGCCGGCTTTATCTCGATTTTTCGAGCAATGATTATCTCGGTCTGTCGCAGCACCCGCATTTGATCGAGCGATCGTGCGAATGGGCGCGGCTGCACGGCGCCGGGTCGGGGGCGTCGCGCCTGGTCTCGGGAACGAGCGAGCTTCATCTCGCGGTGGAGGCGCGGGTCGCGGCGTACAAGGGCGCCGAAGCCGCCTTGCTGTTCGCTTCGGGCTGGCAGGCCAATGCGGCAATGCTCCCCGCCCTGCTGCGTGCGGCGCCGGGTGCGCAAATCTATAGCGATCGGCTGATCCACGCCAGCCTCCACCACGGTTGCGCAGCGGCGGGCGTGCGCCAGATCCGCTTCCGCCACAACGATCTCGATCATCTCGAATCATTGCTCGCCGAGCGCGGCGACAGCACAGCGCCGAGCATCATCGTAACCGAAAGCGTGTTCAGCATGGACGGCGACCAGGTCGATCCGGTCCGGCTGATCGCGATCGCACGCGCGCATGACGCCTTCCTCTACCTTGATGAAGCGCATGCCACCGGCGTGATCGGGCTGCATGGCGCCGGGCTTTCGGCCCCCGGTCCCGACGGCGTCCCGCGTGACGTCGATCTGGTGATGGGCACGTTCAGCAAGGCGTTCGGCGGCTTCGGCGCTTACGTCGCCGGGTCGCGCCTGTTGTGCGATTATCTCGTCAACGCCTGCGGCGGCTTCATTTTCACCACGGCGCTACCGCCGGCTGCGCTCGGCGCGATCGACGCCGCGCTGGATCTCGTGCCGATCATGGACGCGGAGCGCGCGAAGCTGGCGCGGATGGGCGACGATGTTCGGCAGGGACTGCGGAGCGCCGGAGTGGATGTCGGCCTGTCGACCACGCATATCGTTCCCGCGATCGTCGGCGATGCCGAGCGGGCGCTTGCGCTGAGCGCGCAGCTCGAGCAGGCCGGGATCATCGCTGCGGCGATCCGGCCGCCGACCGTGCCGCCCGGATCGAGCCGTCTTCGCCTTGCCCTGCGCTCCAGCCACGAGCCAGGCGACATCGACACTCTGCTCATGTTTCTCAGAAATGCATTATGACCACCGACCTCACTCTACTCTTCGTTCACGGCTGGGGCTTCGATGCCTCCTTCTGGCGCCCGCTTCGGCAGGCGCTCGGCTACCAACCGAGCATCGCCGCCGATCTCGGCGATTTTGGAGCGCCGCATTGGCCCAAGGTGCCCGGCCCCGTCATCGCGATCGGCCATTCGCTCGGCGCGCTGCTTCTGCTCCGGGAGCCTCCTCTGGATTGCCGCGCGCTGATCGCGATCAATGGTTTCGACCATTTCACGCAATGCGATGACGCGCCCGGGGTCGCACCGCGGATCGTCGATCGCATGCTCGACAAGTTCGATATGGAACCAAGGAAGGTGCTCTCCGAATTCCATCAGCGATGCGGGGAGGACGGGCCGCTCGGCCGTCCCGACAGAAGGCGCCTTCGCGAGCATCTCGCGCTGTTGCGCGACGCCGACGAGCGAAGCCGCAGCGCCGCCTGGCAGCCACCGATCTTCTCGCTGCAAGGCGGCTGCGATCCGATCCTTCCGGTCGCGGCGCACGATCAGCTCTTCGCCCGGGCCGGCCATGTCACCAGGTTCGTCCATCCGTCGGGCGGCCACGCTCTGCCCCTGTCCGATCCATCGTGGTGCGTAGACCGGATCATCCATCTGGTCGGCGACTTCGAATGATCGCGCTCAAGGAGCGTATCGCCGGCGCGTTCGAGCGGGCGAGCTCCTATGACGAGCATGCCGCCGTCCAGCAAGAGGTGGCGCAGCGGCTCGCGCGCCGGATCGCTGCGCTGCCGTTGGACGCGGCGCCGCGCATCCTCGAAATCGGCTGCGGCACCGGCTTTCTCGCTGCGGCGACCGAGGGACTGGTGCACGGCGCGGATTGGCTGATGACCGACATTTCGCCGGCCATGGTCGCGCGCAGCCGCCGCCGCTTCGGCGCCTCCGCAACCTACCGCTTCGCTACGCTCGACGGCGAGGCGCCGGTGTTCGATCGTGCCGAGGCTCCGTTCGATCTCGTCTGCGCCAATTTTGCCGTGCATTGGTTCGAGAATCTGCAGCAGGGCCTGTTGCGGCTGTTCCGCCTGCTTCGTCCCGGCGGGCACCTCATCTTCTCGACGCTCGCCGACGGGACCTTCGCGGAATGGCGCAGCGCGCACGCGGCGCTCGGCTCGGCCGCCGGCACGCCATCCTACCCGACGCGCGAGACGCTTGCCGGGATGCGCCTCGACGGGGTCGAGGGGCGCTTCAACCATGAGCGGCTGGTCGAAACCTATCCGAGCGCGTCCGATTTCCTCCATGCGTTGCGCGCCATCGGAGCGGGCACGCCGCGGCCCGACCACCGGCCCTTGTCCGCGGCGGCGATGCGCGCGGTGATGCGCCGCTTCGAGGAGGAGGGCGCGTCGGCCAGCTATTGCGTCACGATCGCCGATTTTGAGCGGCCTAACAGCGGCGCGCCGGCATGAACCGGTGCATCGTCGTCACCGGCACCGACACCGGCGTCGGCAAGACCGTCTTCGCCGCAGCGCTCGTCGATGCGCTCGGCGGCTGTTATTGGAAGCCGATCCAGGCCGGCCTCGATCCGACCACCGACAGCGCGACTGTGGCCGAGCTTTCCGGGCTGGGCGAGGCGCGCATCCTTCCGGAAGCCTATCGCCTGACGATGCCGGCCTCGCCCCATTTCGCGGCCGAGCGCGACGGCATCGAGATCGATGTCGAGGGATTGACGGTGCCCGACGTGCCGGGCGCGCTGGTGATCGAAGGGGCTGGTGGCGCGCTCGTCCCGGTGACTCGGCGCGTGCTGTCCGCCGATCTGTTCGCGCGCTGGGGTTACCCGGCGGTGCTCGTCGCACGGACGACGCTCGGGACGATTAATCACAGCCTGCTATCGATCGAGGCGCTGCGGAGCCGCGGCGTGCCTTTGCTTGGGATCGCCTTTTGCGGCGAGGCGAACGACGACAGCGAAGCGACCATCGCCGCGCTCGGCAGGGTCAAAAGGCTCGGCCGCCTGCCGCACCTCGACCGGCTCGATCGGGCCAGCCTCGCCGACGCCTTTGCCGCGCACTTCACGCTGGCGGATTTCGCGGCATGAGCTCGCCCGTCTGGCATCCGTTCACCCAGCACGGGCTAGACGAGCCGATCCCGCTCGTCAGTCATGCCGAAGGCGCGGCCTTGTTCACCGCCGACGGCCGGCGGATCATCGACGCCATCTCGTCCTGGTGGGTGACGACGCACGGTCATCGCAACTCGCGCATCATGCAAGCGATCGCCGAGCAGGCGCAAAAGCTCGACCAGATCATCTTCGCAGGATGGACCCATGAGCCCGCGGAGGCGGTCGCGCGCGCGCTGATCGCGATTCTGCCCGAGCCGCTGCGCCACGTCTTCTTCTCCGACTCGGGATCGACCTCGGTCGAGGTGGCGCTCAAGATGGCGCTGGGTTTCTGGGCGAATCGCGGCGAGCCCCGTCACCGCATCCTGGTGCTCGACCATGGCTATCATGGCGACACGATCGGCGGCATGTCCGTCGGCGCGCGCGGTGTGTTCAACGCCGCCTATGCGCCTTTGCTGTTCGACGTCGGATCGCTGCCGTTCCCGTACGCCGGGCACGAGCAGGCGACGCTCGACAGGCTGGAGGCTTTCTGCCGCGCGGCCGATGCGCCCGCCGCGCTGATCGTCGAGCCTCTCATTCTCGGCGCGGGCGGGATGTTGATCTACGCGCCGCAAGTGCTCGTCGAGATGCGCGCGATCTGCGCGCGCCATCACGTGCTGTTCATCGCCGACGAGGTGATGACCGGGTGGGGCCGAACCGGAAGCTTGCTGGCCTGCGACCAAGCCGGGGTCGCTCCCGACATCATCTGCCTGTCGAAAGGCCTGACCGGCGGCGCGCTGCCGCTTGCGGTCACCGTCGCATCGCCCGAGATCTTCGAGGCGCATCGCTCGACCGATCGCTCGAAGATGTTCTTCCATTCGTCGAGCTACACCGCCAATCCGATCGCCTGCGCCGCGGCAAGCGCGAACCTCGAGATCTGGCGCGACGAGCCAGTGATCGAACGGGTCGCGACGCTGAGCGCGCTCCAGCGCACCCATCTCGACCGGATCGCTGCTTTGCCGGGCGTCAGCAATGCACGCCAGATCGGCACGATCACCGCGCTCGAGCTGGGAGCGGGGAACAGCGATTATCTGTCGGCGCTCGGCCCCGGGCTGATGGCTTTGTTTCGCGAGCGCGATCTGCTGCTTCGTCCGCTCGGTAATACAATCTACGTGATGCCGCCTTATTGCATCGACCCGGCGGATCTCGAGACGGTCTATGACGCGATCGCCGAGGCCGCCGCGGGGAAGTGATGCGGGCGGGCGCAAAGTCGAGGGCGGGCACATGAACAAGGCATATATCCTCACCCTTTCCTGCGCGGACCGGCCGGGCCTGGTCGCGGCGGTAGCCGGTTTCTTGAGCGACAATGGCGGCAACATCCTCGAGGCGCAGCAGTTCGACGATCTCGACACCAAGCGCTTCTTCATGCGCATCAAATTCGATCTCGAAGCCGCACCGGCCGATCATGGCGCGCTGCGCGGCCGCTTCGGCGAAGTGGCGGGCGGCTATGGTATGGCTTGGAACCTGCGCGCAATCGACGAGCGCAAGCGCGTGCTGCTGCTCGTGTCGCGGTCCGACCATTGCCTTGGCGACCTGCTCTATCGCTACCGCATCGGCGAGCTCGCCATGGAAGTGGTCGGCATCGTCTCGAACCATCCCCGCGGTGCGCTCAACAACGCGATGATCGACCATATTCCGTTCCATCATCTGCCGGTGTCGAAGGACAACAGGCGCGAGCAGGAGGCGCAGCTCAGGCAGCTGATCGAAGAAACAGGGACCGATTTGGTCGTGCTGGCTCGCTACATGCAGATATTGTCGGACGAGATGAGCGCCTATCTCGCGGGCCGCTGCATCAACATCCACCACAGCTTCCTGCCGGGCTTCAAAGGCGCGAAGCCCTATCATCAGGCCTATGCGCGCGGGGTGAAGATCATCGGCGCGACTGCGCATTACGTCACCGCCGATCTCGATGAAGGGCCGATCATTGCGCAGGACGTCGAGCATGTCAGCCACAGCGACACAGCCGACGACCTGGTGCGCAAAGGGCGCGACATCGAACGGCGCGTGCTCGCGCGCGCGGTCCATTATCATCTCGAA
>JAQGLH010000347.1 GCA_028293005.1 Alphaproteobacteria bacterium | reverse complement strand
GTGCCGAGCCGTGCCGAACCGCGTTTGCGACGCCCTCGCGAACCAGCAATTCGATTTCGTGGTGGAGCCATCGTTCGAGTTCGAACCCAGCCGGTTCGACCTCGAATGGGCACCTTACACCCCATTGCCGCTCAAGGCGCCGAGCCAGCAACCGCAGCTGATCCTGCATCAGCGCCTTGCCGCCGCGCACGCTCGGCTCGCGCAACGCGGCCAGCAGCATCCGCAAATCTCTTTGCTCATGCCCGAGCTGTGTTTCGAGCTCATCCAACTCCTCCATCACCGAAGCGACGGAGGTCTGTTCGCGCCGAAGCGAACGAAGCTTGAGCGACAAGCCCGCGAGGAATTGGGCGACACTGTCGTGAAGATCCCTCGCAAGCAGGAGGCGCGAGCGGCTCGCCGCCGCCTCCTGATGGGCTTTCAACAACGCATAGCGTTCGAAGTCACCGGCGAACTGCTTCCCGAGGGCGACGGCGATCGTCAAATCGTCCGAGCAGAGGCCGGACACGCCTGCCACGAACAGCCACGCGTCGATGTCGCCGCCTTCGATCCGAAGCGCGACACCCTCGCGAAGGTGGAGGCGGTCGGCGAAGCTTCGATTGAGCACGCCTATGTCGCCCGAGGTGAGACGCCGGTTTCCCGACCGATATAGCAGTCTTCGCTGGCGGATATCGAACAGGAACGGCGCGGTCACCCGGCTGATGTCGACGATGGCGCCGAAGGCATCCGGGCCATGTCGCTCCTTGACGAGGCTGCCATGCTCAAGCGTCCAGATATTGAGCCAGGGCTCTTCGGTGTCCGACCAGGCAAAAACCACCTTCTCGCCGCCGAGCCGCGCAAGCGCGTGTCCCATCACCTCAGCCACCGGGGGCTCGGCATTGGCCGCAACCGTGAATTTCTGATCGGGTGCGCCAGGCCGAAATCGACCTTGGTTGAGACCGAACCAGATGATCATGAAGGACAGGACAATCAGATTAGCGCCTCGTACGACGAAGCGTTGCACCTCGAACGCCTCGATCCCGTGCGACGTGCCGGCGCTGAGGCTTGCGCCGATGTAGAGCACGACGACGGCAAGCGTGGTGAGCAATGCTTCCCGCCAGCCCCAGCGTATAGCCGCGGCGAGCACCAGGAACACGAAGAAGGTGAAGAACGGGCTCGTGTAGCCATCGGTGAGGAACACCAGGATCGTGAACACGATCAGGTCGATGAGGTGGGCATAGGGTGACAGTCGCGCCTCGAGCCACCAGTCGTTCCAGGTGACGGCGAGCTTGGCGATGGCGAAGATCATGTAGCCAAGGAGCAACAGGAATGTGGTGCTGTTGTCTTCTCGCCCGAAGTCGCTGGCCACTGCCAGCGCGAAGAAGAAGGCCAGAACCGCGCGGCACAAAGCAATCACGCGGGCGGAGCGGTGTTGGAACGCTTGCTGAACTGCGCCCATTGGCCCCCCGAACTCGTCACCTTCCTTGCTACGCGCCAATCAGAATAACGGCAACTCGCGTTTCAGGCGCCACTCTTGCTTGCTTTTGCTCCCTTGGATCCGGCTCGCTGCGGGCAGAGATCGAGAGCTCGCGTTCGACGGGTCTTGCCGCTGACCGAAGCAACGTGCCGCCGCTATTTCGATCATTATCTTTCTGTCGCCGCGGCTCGATCATCGGCGAGCCAAGCGATATTCGGGCGTCACACTGAATTTAAATACTTTTTTCTTATAGCCGGGCATTCGATTAAGCGCGGGGGTGCCCATGCGAGAAGGATGGCGAACGTCGAACCAGGAGGAGCGGCCGAGCGATACGTTCGGGTCGATCGCAGCGTTGCTCGGTCTTCCGGGCCATGCAACTCGTGCGCGCTCCAGTCATTCCGACGAGCGCATCCGGGCGGGCCTGCGTGTCCTGCCCTTTGTGTTGGTCGTTCACCTCCTCGCCTTTCTGATCATGATCGTGGACACTCCAGGCCTGGTCGGAAATTCGGCGATCCTGCTCAGCTTCGCGGCCACGATCGCAATCGATTCCCTGTTCTTGCTCGGACGTGCGAAGAAGCTCTTCGGATCGATGCAGCCTGCGTCTGTGGCGCGAACCCTCTGCGGCTATGCGGCGACCGTCGGAGCAACGTGGGGGGGAACATTCTGGTACGGGGGCAAGCTCGACGCGCTGTCCAGCAACGCGACATCCGGGGTGACCCTGATCGGCGCATTCATCGTCGCGACGGTCGCTTTCTCCGGCATCCCGGCCGCCGCCATTTGCCACGCGCTCGTGTTCGTCATCCTCGTCGCCCTCAGCGTCAATGATCTTCTGACCGCGTCGATACTGATCGGGGCGATGGCGCTGTCGGCAGCTGTGCTGATCGTGAGCGCCAAGGTGCAAAGCCTCGCCTTGCGCGATCATGAACAAGCGGAACTCAGTCTCCGCCAGGCGAGCCGACTGCTCAAGGATTTCGAGGCGAGCGGAAAGGGGTGGTTCTGGGAAGCCGATGCGCAAGGCGGCATCAGCTACCTCTCATCGTCATTGATCGAGCAATTGGCGGGGGCCCCGGAAGAGATCATCGGCATCCCGCTCACCTCGCTCATCGTGCATGAGCGGGACGAACAAACCCCGGCGGCGATGCAACGCACGATCGGATTCCACATGAGCGCAAGGACAGCGTTCTCGGATATCGTCGTGCGGGCCGCGAACCAAGAGGATGTCTGGTGGTCGCTGTCGGGAACGCCTTCGTTCGACGACGATGGCCACTTTATCGGCTTTCGCGGCAGCGGCACCGATCTTTCAAAGGCGAAACGCGCCGATGCCGAAATCGTACGCCTCGCCCATTATGACGCGCTGACCGGCCTACCGAACCGACTGCTGATGCGCGCGACACTGCAGGATGCGCTTGAAACGAGGGGCAAGCAGCGCAAGGATTGCGCTCTGTTCATGCTGGACCTCGACCGCTTCAAGAGCGTGAACGACACGCTTGGCCACCCGGTCGGCGATGCACTCCTCCAGGAGGTGGCCAAGCGGCTTTCGCACGTCGTAGAGACCAAGGGGCGGGTCGGGCGACTGGGCGGCGACGAATTCACGGTGGTCGTTCCGAACGTCACCAACAAAGACGAACTCGCCGAGCTCGCCAAGTCGATCATCGCACGACTTTCCTACCCCTATACGATCAATGGCACCGCGATCTCGATAGGTGCTTCGGTGGGCATAGCGATCTCGCCGCTGGACGGCGATTGTCCGGATGAGCTGGCCCGCAACGCCGATCTGGCGCTCTACGCCGCAAAGGACGACGGAAGAGGCGTCCATCGCTTCTATGCGCCCGAAATGCATTCGACGGCCAAGGATCAGCGGCTGCTCGAGATCGATCTCCGCGAGGCGCTGGGGCGCGACGAGCTGCATCTGATGTATCAGCCGATCGTCGAAGTGGTCAGCGAGGAAGTGGTGGGCTTCGAAGCGCTCGTTCGGTGGCACCATCCGTCGCGCGGCATTTTGTCTCCTTCAGACTTCATCCCCATCGCCGAAGAGATTGGAATTATCCCACGTGTTGGCGAATGGGTGCTGCGCAACGCCTGCGTCACCGCCGCTGGATGGCCATCGCACATCAGGCTGGCCGTCAACCTTTCCCCGCTTCAGTTCGAAGCGAACGGCCTGCCAGCGATCGTGACGAACGCTCTCGCCGCTTCGGGACTGCATGCGGGCCGGCTGGAGCTCGAGCTCACGGAAAGCGTGTTCCTCAACAAAAGCGCCTCGATCGACGCTACCTTCCTGGCGCTGAAGGGATTAGGCGTGCGATTGGCGCTCGATGATTTCGGTACCGGCTACGCCAGTCTCGCAAACCTCAAGCGATTGCCGTTCGACAAGGTCAAGATCGACCAGTCGTTCGTGCGCGGAGCTTCGATCGAAGACAGTCGCGACGCACCGTTTATTCGCGCAATCGTCCAGCTTGCCGAAGCGCTAGGGATGGAAACAACCGCCGAAGGCGCCGAGACCATCGGCGAGGTCGAGCTGATTCGCTCGCTCGGCTGCTCGCAAGCCCAGGGATATATTTTCGGAGAGCCGATGACTCCTGAAGAGGCACTGGAATGCGCGCGGAAATCAGCAGGTAAGTCGAATTCCCTCGAGCGTCCTCGCGAGCCGCGCCTCGCCGTGCTCCGCTTTGCCGTGCTCCACAGCGATCACAGGAATTATCCGGTCCGCATCAGGAACGTGTCATCCGGAGGGGCCCTGATCGAAATCGATCCCGATGCCCGTCTCGGAAAATCGGTCATAATCGAGCTCAATGAGCAGGAGCGCTACCCGGCGGGAATTCGATGGATGAAGGGACGACTCCTCGGAATGGCTTTTTCGCGACCGGTCGATGTCACCCAGATCATCCGGGCAGCGCCGAGCGAACCTGCCAGGGCCGACGAAGAACCGCCCGCGCCGAAAGAGCAGTCCACCGCTCGCGGCGGCGCTTAGTACACCGCGTCAGCCGCCGAGCGAGCCGGCAACGGCCACCTGCAGCCATCGCAATCTTCGCAGGGGTTTGATCTACCCGTTGAGGAAATTGTCCACCAACGCATTGAACTCCTCCGCCCGCTCCCATTGCGCCCAATGGCCGCATTTCGAATAGACGTGCATGTCAGCGTTGGGGATTAGCTTTTGCAGGATGAATCCTGAATCGAGCGGGACGACGCGGTCTTCGCGGCCCCAGATGATCAGCACCGGGCAGGTGATGTTCTCGACGCCCTGCTGCCACAGCGCGTCCCTGGGGTGGCCGCGGAGGCCGCGCAGCGGCGGGTCGGCCATCGTCGCGGGCAGCGTGCAGATGCGGAAGCGCTCCTCGACCAATTGCGGCGTGATCGCCGAGCGATCGTAGACCAACAGGTCGATCACCGCCGAGAGCTTCTCGAGCGTGGGACCCTCGCCCTCGTAGAAATTGAACATCCGGTTCAGGCCCTCGGTCGGCATCGGGGTGAACATCGCTTGGCCACCGCCGGGGCCCATCAGCACCAGTTTCTCGGCGCGATCGGGCGTGTCGAGCGCGAAGCGCAGCGCGGTCATCCCGCCCAATGAATTGCCGACCAGGCGCGCTTTCTCGATTCCTTCCTGGTCCATGATATCGCGCACCGCGTTGGCGAGCGTGGTGGTGAGCCCGTCGGGCTGCGCGCGCTTTGCGGACTGGCCGTAGCCGGGCAGATCGAGCACGATCACGCGATTGCGCTTCGAGAGCGGACCAATGTTCTTGCGATAATTGCTGTAGCCATAGGCGCCCGGGCCGCCTCCGTGGATCAGGAACATCGCCGGGCCTTGGCCCCATGACTGATAATGCACCCTGCCGTCGGGCGCTTCGACGAACCTGCTTTCCGAACCGATCTCGTCACTCATGCCGCATCCTCTTCTCGTCTTTTGCTTTTCGTTTCTTATCGCAACTGATGCCTGTGATGGCGGCGGCGGGTGCCCCAGCGCAAGCTCTATCCCGCGCAGCACCCCAATTCCGCCTCCATCGCTTCGCGGATCAGGAACTTCTGGATCTTGCCGGTGACCGTCATCGGGAATTCGCCGACGAAGCGGATGTGGCGGGGAACCTTGAAATGGGCGATGTGCGCGCGGCACCACGTACGGACCGCTTCGGCATCGAGGCTCGCGCCGGCGCGTGGGACGATCCAGGCGCACAATTCCTCGCCAAATCTAGCGTCGGCGACGCCAACCACGGCCGCATCGACGATGTCCGGATGGGTCAGCAGGAATTCCTCGACCTCGCGCGGATAGATATTCTCGCCGCCGCGGATCACCATGTCCTTGATCCGCCCGACGATTTGGCAATATCCGGCGTCGTCGATCGTCGCGAGATCGCCGGTGTGCATCCAGCCCCCTTCGTCGAGCGCCTCCGCGGTTTTTGCCGGATCGTCCCAATAGCCGAGCATTACCGAATAGCCGCGCGTGCAGAGCTCGCCGGTCTGCCCGCGGGGGACTGTCGCCCCCTCGGTGTCGATCAACTTGACCTCGAGATGCGGCTGGACGCGGCCGACGGTCGAGACTCGCAGGTCGAGCGGGTCGTCCATCGCGCTCTGGAAGCTGACCGGGCTGGTCTCGGTCATGCCGTAGGCGATCGTCACATCCTGCATGTGCATCCGATCGATCACCTCGCGCATCACCGCGATCGGGCAAGGCGATCCAGCCATGATGCCGGTGCGCAAGGATCCAAGATCGAAGTGGCCGAACTCGGGATGGTTGAGGATCGCGATGAACATCGTCGGCACGCCGTAGAGCGCGGTGCAGCGCTCGGCCTCGATCGTGCGCAGCACCGCCAGCGGATCGAAGCCCTCCGAGGCATAGACCATCGTCGCGCCGTGGACGAGGCAGGCGAGGTTACCCATCACCATCCCGAAGCAATGGTAGAGCGGCACCGGGATGCACACCCGGTCCGCGGGCGACAGGCCGATGCCGGCGCCGACATATTGACCGTTGTTGAGGATGTTGCGGTGCGAGAGCGTCGCGCCCTTGGGGAAGCCGGTGGTACCGCTGGTGAACTGGATGTTGACCGGGTCGTGCGCGCTGATCTCCACGCCCGGATCCACCGGCCCGTCCGCGGCAAGCGCCGCGAAAGGGAGGAATCCATGGTGGCTTTCGCTGCCCGTGCTCACCATCAGCCGCAGGCTCGGCAGCCGCACTGGGCCAAGCTCGCGCAGCATCGCCAGATAGTCGCTGCCCTTATGCGACGGCGCGGTGACGAGCGCGGCGCAGCCGACCTTGTTGAGTGCATATTCGATCTCGGCGAGGCGATAGGCGGGGTTGATCGTCACCAGCACCAGCCCGGCCTTGGCGGTGGCGAATTGGGTCACCGTCCATTCGGCGCAATTGGGGGCCCAGATGCCGACCCGCTCGCCGGGCGTCAGCCCCTGCGCGAGCAGCCCCGCGGCGGCCGAGTCGACCCGCGCCTTGAGTTCCGTCCAGGTCCACCGCACCGCCTGGTGAGGCACGATCAGCGCGATCGCGTCGGGAGTCGCGGCGACGCGAGCGTCGAACGCCGCGCCGATCGTGGTCTCGATCAAAGGCGGTGCGGCGGCGCCGCGGACGTGACTGAGATTCGGGCTTAAGCTCGGCTTTTCGACGTCGGCCATTCTCTCGTGCAGCTCCTCTCGCCGATCTTCGCGCTCGGCGTGCCTGTGTTGGCATGACGCGATCATAAGCTGCATCGCGGCCGCGTGACCAGATCTGGCAAAATTCGCGTCATTCCAGCCCGGGCTGGGATCCAGACGATCTCGGCGGCAGCATCCTCAAGATCGCGGCGATTGGTCGTCGCCCGCTTGAAGCCAGCCTGCGCTGGGATGAAGGGTTCGTGGGACCGGTGGGATCATCGGCGGGCCGAAGCCAGGGGGTTCTCCTCGCCGCGACCGCTCGGAACCGGTGCAGCCGGAAATCGTAATTCGACCGTCTGTCGAGATCATCTCGGCGCAGGAGCTTGCGAGCCATGGGTCATGTCGTGCTGCTCGGAGATTCGATCCTCGACAACGCCGCTTATGTGCCCGGCGAGCCGGACGTGGTCCGGCAGGTCAGAAGCGCCTTGCCAAGCGGATGGTCGGCAAGCCTGCTCGCGGCCGACGGGGCGGTGACCGCGCAGGTCGCGGCGCAAGCGGCTCGGCTGCCGGGCGATGCCACTCATCTCGTGGTCAGCGTCGGCGGCAACGATGCGCTCGGCGAGTCCTCGATTCTCGGCGCATCGGCGAGGACGGTCGGCGAGGCGGTGCTGATTTTGAGCAACGCGCAGGAGCGTTTCGGCCGTGCCTATGCGGCGATGGTTCGCGCGGTGCTTGCCGCCCGGCTGCCGACCGCGCTGTGCACGATCTACGACACGCCGGCCAGCGCGCCCGGTCATCGCGAGGTCCGCACCGCGCTGTCGCTGTTCAACGACGTCATCACCCGCGCCGCGTTCGGCGCCGGCGCGGCACTGATCGATCTTCGGCTGATCTGCAACGAGGATAGCGACTACGCCAACCCGATCGAGCCTTCGGCACGCGGCGGCGCGAAGATCGCAGCGGCGATCGCCGCCTGGGCGAGCGGAGGAAGCGGCTCAACCGTGATCGCCGGCCACGACAAAGCACCCGATTAGCCGCCCGCTGCGACCGCGCTCGGCGGGGCTTTTGGTCAGCCGCGCTCGCCGGCGCGCCGCGCCGCCGTGTCGCTGCCGCCACTGTCCGCGGGTGGCCCGGCGCTCGAAATCTGGAGCGCCTGCAGCTGGCTAAGATGCGCCTGGATGATCGGGACAGCACGGCTGGCCACCGCTCTCAGCGCCTGAACGTCGCCCTGCGCGGCATAGGTCTGGTGGAGCATCAGTGCTTCCTGATGGGCGGGGATCTGCTCGCTGCGATAGGCCATGTCGAAATCGCCGGTCGCGGCCTGCAGCCGCTGGAGCATCTCGGCATGGTGCGGCAGCAACTGCGGCGGCGCGGGCGTCAGGCGCGCGGCCGTGGCTGCGCTCATCATCTCCCTGCTCGTGCGCGTGTGATCGTCGATCAGCATCTGGGCGATCGAGCGCACCGCCGGATTCTGCGATCTCTGCAATGCCAGCCGGCTCGATTCGATCTCGAACAGGTCTCCGCTCGCGGCCATCTGCATGTAGGCGGGCGCGGTGGTCGGAAGGGCGTTTGCCGAGGCTGCCGGTGCATCGGCAGCCGTGACATCGGCTGGGGCGCCAGCCGCGGCGGGCCCGGCATCGTCGGCGGTCGTGGCGCATCCCGCGACGAGCATCGCTGCTCCCGCTGCTATCACATGGATTTTCATCAAGTCTCTCTCCTCGCAGGCGTGACCCCGCTCGGATCTTATACGGTCGCTGCCGGACTCCGTTCCCGCGCTGCGAAGCGAAATCAAACGGCAGCTGGCGGCACGCTGCTCTTCGCCGGTCGGGAAAAGCGAGCGGCGCCTGAACATCCCGCACGTAAGCGCGCTCGCGCAGCGACCGGTTGCGGAAGGAGAAAGATGATGGGACAGGCACCCGGCGGCAATTCGGGCGGCACCAGCCACAGGACCAGCCATAGCTTAGCCTCTCATCCCGAGGAGGCGCGGCGCACCCGGATGGGGAAGGCGGCGTCGATTCGCGCAAACTCGTCGTCGCCGAGCAACAGATCGCCCGCGCCCGCATTCTCGGCGGCATGGTCGGCGCGCGACGCCTTGGGGATTGTGAAGGTGCGCCGGGCCAGCGCGGCAAGCGCGACCTGGCGCGGCGACGCGTCATATGCTGCGCCGATCTCGGCGAGCACACGCCCGCCGGCGCTGGCCTCGCTCGGAAAGGCGCGGTCGCCGAACGGGCTATAGCCGACGACCGCGACGTCGTTGCGGTCGCACCACGGCAGCACCTCATGCTCGATCGAGCGCTCGCCGAGATGGTGGAGCACCTGATTGCATGCGATCCGGCGGCGCCCAGCGATCGCCAGCGCCTCGTCGAGATCGGCAACGTCGAAATTGCTGACGCCCCAGCAGCGGATCTTGCCGTCCTCGACCAATGTCTCGAAGCCGGCGATCGTCGCTTCGAGCGGCTGGCGGCCGCGCCAGTGCAGCAGATAGCAATCGAGCCAATCGGTGCCGAGCCGCTTGAGCGAGCGTTCGCAGGCGGCGATCGTGCCGGCACGCGAGGCATTGGCGGGCAGGACCTTCGAGACGAGGAAGACGTCGTCGCGCCGCCCCGCGATCGCCTCGCCGACGATCAGCTCGGCGTCGCCGTACATCTCCGCGGTGTCGATATGGGTCATGCCCTCATCGAGGCCGCGGCGCAGCGCGGCGATCGCACCGGCTCGCGGGCCGCCGTCGAGCTTCCATGTGCCCTGGCCGACGATCGCAACGTCGCGCCTTGAGCTCCCGAACCGGCGTGTGCGCATTCTCGCCTCCTGCACTATGGTCCGCCCCTCGGGACCCGCACGTCATTCACCGGCTCATCGCCTCGCCTTCGCCTCGCGGCGCAGCGCGACGCGATAGGCATGCAGCAACCACGGCATATGCTCGTCCAGCCAGCGGTAGAACCGCCATTTGAGCGTTGCATCTCG
>JAQGLH010000315.1 GCA_028293005.1 Alphaproteobacteria bacterium | reverse complement strand
ATGAGAATTCGCTGATTCTCAATGCCTATATCCCCAATTCGCGTCTAGTTCTGCTCAACCGCTGCGGCCATTGGGCGATGATCGAGCACGCCGATGAGTTCAACCGGCTTGTGACCGACTTCGTTCTCAACAATTGAGCCGAAGCGAGGGAAGTCTCGTGAGGCAGGGAGCCGAAGTGACAGGCCACGGAAGCCGCATCTGCCCGAGCATCAACGTTGTTGCCAAAGGGCACCCCGAACCAGAGACGAGTTGGCATTAGTCAGACCGCTCCGCCAAAGCGCCGCAAGCGCGCTGCCGAATAGGAATCTTCGAAGGCGAAATGTCGCTGTCATTTCGGCCCTTTAGACGGGACCGGTCTGCTCTAGGGAGGCACTTGATCTTGGCCTTCCTTCATCGAATGTCTCACCCGCACCGGCCAGGCGGTGAACCTGTTTCGAGATAAGTGCGGTGGGTGTCCCGCGGCCGTGGCCGAGACCTCCTGCGCGACGCGCGTTGCCGCCGGAGGCGGTCGCGCCTAGGCACGTGCCTGAAGGAACGAGCGTGACGGCGATCATCGATCGCGCATGGACTCTCGATTAGGAGACGAAAATGAGGCCAAGTCGTTTGGCGCGCAGTCTCTTCCAGGGTCTTGGCCATATCGAGAACCGCATCGAGCCGGAGAGCATGTGATGCTGCCGGACAGACCCTCCCACGACCAAGAGCAGAGGCTCTTCCGAGAGCAGGTGCGCCGCTTCATCCAACGCGAGTTTCTGCCGAACCTGGAGCGTTTCGAGGAGGACGGGCAGGTCGACCGCACCTTCTGGCGAAAGGCTGGCGAGGCGGGCCTGCTGTGCCCGAACGTGCCGGAGGAATATGGCGGGCCCGGTCTGGATTTCAGCTACAATGCCATCATCAACGAGGAGCTGAGCTACGCCGGCGCCTCCGACTGCTTGATGCTCCAGACCGACATCACGCTTCCCTACCTCCTGCGCTACGGCAGCGGTGAGCAGAAAAACAAGTGGCTGCCGAAGATGGTGAGCGGCGAGGTCGTCACCGCCATTGCCATGACCGAACCCGGCGCCGGTTCTGACCTGCAAGGCATCAAGACCAGCGCGTCCCGCGACGGGGATTGGTTCGTCGTCAACGGCTCGAAGACCTACATCACCAATGGCCAGAATGCCGATCTCGTCCTGACCGTCGTCAAGACCGACCCGGGCATGGGGGCCAAGGGCACCTCGCTGCTGCTGGTCGAAGCGTCCCGGGAGGGATTCCAGCGCGGGCGCAATCTCGACAAGGTCGGGCAATGGTCCGCCGACACGTCCGAGCTGTTCTTCAACGACATGCGTGTGCCCGTCGCCAACCTACTCGGCGCCGAAAACCAGGGCTTTTTATATCTCCTCAGCGAGCTGGCGCAGGAGCGGCTTTCGATCTCGATCAGCGCCCAGGCGGCCGCTCAGCGCGCCTATGACGAGGCGGTGGCGTTCGTGAAGGAGCGCAAGGCCTTTGGCCAGCCGATCTTCAACTTTCAGAACACCCGCTTCACGCTTGCCGATATGGCGGCGCACCTGCAGGTCGGCTGGGCCCATCTCGACTGGGCGATCGCCCGTCATGTCGCCGGCGAGCTCACGGTTGTGGAGGCGGCCGCATCGAAGCTCTGGCATACCGAGACGCAATGGCAGATCGTCGACGCGGCCCTGCAGCTGCACGGCGGCGCCGGCTACATGAACGAATATCCGATCGCCCGCATCTGGCGCGACGCGCGCGTGCGGCGCATCTACGGCGGATCGTCCGAGATCATGAAGGATCTGGTCGGCCGCAGTCTTTGAGGTTTGCCCCATATTGAATCATCACCGCAGCGTATGCTGGGGCCACGCTGGGCCACTATGCGGCACGAGGTTCGCTCGACGGCGACTCAGGATGGGCGGCCAGAGGTAATTCGATCCCGCTCTAAAGCCGGATGAGGCGCTTGCCGACATTCTCGCCGCGATAAAGGCCGGCAAGCGCGTCAGGGCACGCTTCGATCCCGTCCAGCATATCCTCGCGGTAGCGCAGCCTGCCTTCCCGGATCCAGGCGGCGAGCTGCGCGACCGACGCTTCATAGTCGTCGGCATGGTCGAAGATCACGAAGCCTTGCATGCGCGCGCGCTTCACGAGCAGGTGACGCTCGACGCGCGGCCCCTCCGGCCAGCGGCTCCAGTCGCTGATCGATGCGGTACCGCAGACGATGATGCGAGCGCCGACGGAGAGGTGGCGATAGGCGGCATCGCTGATCGGCCCGCCGACATTGTCGAAATAGATATCGACGCCAAGCGGGCAGGCGGCGCCGATCGCTTCATCGAGGTCGCATCCCTTATAATCGATGGCGGCATCGTAGCCGAACTCGTCCAGACACAGCCGCACCTTGTCGGCGCCTCCGGCAATGCCCACGGTGCGGCAGCCGAAGATCTTCGCGATCTGGCCCACGGCGGATCCGACGGCGCCCGCGGCGGTGGAGACGAGCACCGTTTCGGCGGCCTTCGGTTCGCCGATGCGGGTCAGCGCGAGATGAGCGGTCATTCCATTGATGCCGAGGACGCCGAGCGAGAGCGACAAAGGGAGATCCGTCTCGCTTACGCGTCTCACCACCGCATCGGGTGTGACCGCCGCCGCCTCCTGCCAGCCGAACCAGCCGACTACGGCATCGCCCTCGCTCCAGTCGGGATGGCGGGACGTTATGACCGTACCGGCCGCAAGGGAGCGCATTACCGAACCGATCGGCACGGGCGACGAATAATTGCCCACGTCGGCAATCCAGCCGCGCATGGCGGGTTCGACCGACAGGAACTGGTTTCGCACCACTATCTCGCCTTCGGCGGGCTCAGCCGCCGGTGCCGTTTCAAGGGCGAAATCCCTCGCCTGCGCCACACCTGACGGGCGGTTCACGAGGATCACGCGCTTCTGCATCATAGTGTCTAAAAATTCCTCGTGTGCGGCCAAGAGATCGCCGCCGCGAATTGACTTGGTCGGCGGAGATCGTAAAGTATACTCACGATCTTGTCGATTGCACGATGTCGCCGACAAGAGCAGTCCGAAGCGGCCGCGGAGGAGAGAGAATGCCTGCCGAAAAGGCCATGCGGCTCGAGCGCAACGGGGGACTGGCGCGCCTGACCTTCACCGATCCCGATCGGGGCAACCCGATTGACGGCCGCTTTTGTTCCGAGTTGGCCGAAGTGGCCGCTTTGCTTGCCACCGATCGTGATCTGCGCTGCGTCCTGGTCGCCGCCGAGGGGCGAGCGTTCAGCTATGGCGGCGACATTTCGAGCTTCGTCGGCAAGAGCGAAGAATTGCCAAGCATCATCCTCAGATGGACGACGACATTCCACAGCGCGATTGCGCGGATGCAGCGGATCGACGCCCCGATCGTAGCGATGGTTCACGGCATGTGCGCGGGAGGCATGGCCGGCTTCGTAGCTGGCTGCGACTTGGTGGTCGCGGCGCCCAAGGCGAGCTTCTACGCCGCTTATCCGGGCATCGGCTTCTCCTGCGACGGCGGCTCGTCGATCATGTACGCGCGCCGCATGGGGCCTGCACGGGCGCGGCGGTTTCTCCTGCTCGACGAGAAACTGGACGCCTCGCAGGCGCTCGCTGTCGGCCTTGTCGATGAGGTCGTGCCGGCGGACGAACTGGTCGAGAAAGCGGAGGCGCTCGCGGCTCGGCTGGCCTCGGGTCCCACCAAGGCTTTCGGCGAGATGCGCCGCTTGCTGCTGTCGGTTTCTGACCAGCCGCTCGAGACGCAACTCGAGCGCGAGGCGCAGGCGCTGGCGCGGATCGCTGCGACGGCGGACGCGCAAGAGGGTCTTGCTGCCTTCGCGGCCAAGCGCCCACCCCGCTTCCAAGGCCGATGAGGACATGAGTGCATGTGGGCTTATCCGGAAATCCGAACCTTGGGCGATCTGCCTGCTTATTATGCCCGCCACGATCCCGACCGCCCCGCGCTGATCGAAAACCAACGGACCATCGGCTTCGCCGAGTTCGACCGGGTCGCCGATCAGGTCGGACGATTCCTTTTGTCGCGGGGCGTCCTAGAGCGCGACAGGGTCGGATTCTTCGGCAAGAACAGTGCCGACTTCTATTTTGCCATGTTCGGCTGCGCGAAGACGCGCGGCTGCTTCACCCCGTTCAATTGGCGGCTCTCTGCGGCCGAACTGGCCGAGATGATAGACGACAGCCGGGCCAAGCTCGCGATTGTCGAGCGAGAGCTGGAGCCGGCGTGGAAGCAGGCCTGTGCCTTGCTGAAGAGGCCTGTCGAAGCGGTGTTGATCGATGCTGAGGATACGCTCGAAGCGCTCTGCGCGAACGAGTCGGGAGAGGCGATCGGCGTCTGGGTGAGCGAGGAGGACAGCGCGCTGCAGCTGTATACGTCCGGCACGACGGGTCAGTCGAAAGGCGTGATGCTCACGCATGGCGGCTTCAACCGTATGCGGCTCTGCGAGCATTTCGAGAAGGCCTACGACTGGAAGGACGGCGACAGCTTCCTCAATCCCCTCCCTAACTTCCATCTGCTCCACATCGGCATTGCCGTGCAGTGCCTCTACAACGGCGTGTCCATCACGATCGTCCGTCAGTTCGACCCGCCCGCGGTGCTGCGGGCGATTGCGGAGGCGCGGCCGAGCCTGCTCACGCTCACGCCGACCATGCTGCAGATGCTGCTCGACCATCCTGACGCTGCGGGAACGGATTTCGGCTCGCTGAGGCTCACCCTCTATGCAGGCTCCCCGATCTCGCTCGGGCTCATCAAGCGGGCGATCGCGATGATGCCTTGCCGCTTCATGCAATTCTACGGCGCGACCGAGGCGAACGGCGCCTTTTCGATCCTTCGCCCGGACGAGCACGATCTCAGCGATGAGAAGAAGCTTCAATCTTGCGGGCGGCCTCTGCCGCTCATCGAGTTCCGGATCCTCGATCCGGACGGCAATGAGGTGCCGGACGGCGAGCCTGGCGAGCTCGTGATCCGCAGCCCCGCCATCGCGATGGGCTACTGGCAGCAGCCGGAGGCGACGGCCACAGTCCTGAGGCATGGCTGGTATTGGAGCGGCGACGTCGCTCGGCGCGACGCGGACGGCCTCTACTATATCGTGGATCGCGTAAAGGACATGATCGTCTCTGGAGGCGAGAACATCTATTCGGCCGAGGTCGAGAATGTGCTTTCGACCCACCCTGGCGTTGCAGGCGTGGCGGTGATCGGCGTCCCCGACACGCGCTGGGGCGAAGCGGTCAAGGCGGTCATCATCCGGAAGGAAGGGCAGGCGTGCGACGAGGCAAGTCTGATCGAGCACTGCGGCAGCAGGCTCGCATCCTACAAGATTCCCAAGAGCTTCGATTATGTGGACAGCTTCCCGCTGGTGCCGAGCGGCAAGGTATCGAAGAAGCACCTGCGGGCCCGCTACTGGTCGGCGGAAGCGCGCGGCGTGGCTTGATTGACCATCGCCTCTAAACGAATCGGGCTTCCCTCGCGAAGAGCATGGGTTGCTCGAGAGCCGCTTGATCACCGAGTGCGGAACGGAACACCGCCGTTGAAGGGCGCGGCGCCGTCATTCCACGGGGATGCCCCATCGCCGCCGCTCGGCCGCATAGTCCCGTGCGAGAGCTTCGATCCATTCGGCAGCGGGACCCGAGGACTTAACGGCGGCGATGCCCTGACCCGCGCTCCAGATGTCGCGCCAAGCCTTGGCGTCGGCGCCGCCGTCCTTGATGCTGATCCCCAGCCCCTCGGGCCGGACGAGCACTGCCGGATCGAGACCGTGAGCCTCGAGCGATGGCCGCAGGAAGGTGGCGTCCACGCCCGTGAAGCAGTTGGTGACGACCACGTCCTTCGAACTGCAGGCGACGACCATCGCTTTGAAATCTTCATGGGTGTTGGCCTCGGCGGAGGCGAGGAACGGCGAGCCGATATAGGCAAAGTCGGCGCCCATCACCTCAGCGGCGAGCACGGCGCGGCCTGTGGCAATGCAGCCCGAAAGAGTCAGGGGCCCCTGCCACCATTCGCGGATTTCCTGGACGAGGGCGAAGGGTGAGAGATTGCCCGTATGCCCGCCCGCGCCGGCGCCGACGGCGATGAGGCCGTCTACGCCGGCATCGGCGCACTTTCGCGCATGCCGGTCGCTGATGATGTCGTTGAACACGAGCCCCCCATAATCGTGAATTGCGTCCACGATCTCGACAGGCGCGGCGAGGCTGACGATGACGAGCGGCACCTTATGGCGGACGATCACGTCGAGGTCCGCGAGCAGACGATCATTGGTGCGATGCGCCACGAGGTTGATGGCGTAGGGCGCAGCTTGTTTGTCGGGATTGGCTCGGTCGTGGCCAGCAAGCGTGTCGACGATGAAGGCGATCGCCTCGTCGAGCGCTGCCGCCGAGCGCGGATTGAGCGCTGGCATCGCGCCGAGAATTCCGGACGTGCACTGCGCAATGACGAGCTCCGGCGTGGAGGAGATGAACATTGGCCCGGCCATCACCGGAATCCTCAGCCTGCGCCTCAGAGCCGCCGTCAGCGCTGGATCACCTTGCATGTCCGTCTCCAAATCTCGCCAGCCCGATCGAGCACGAGCCGTTCTCCGACACCGGCCTGGAGAAAAGCGCTCTCTCCCTGCCGACATCGAGGCCCCTCACACGGGATTCCATGTGAAGACGTCACCCGATCGCTCCAAGGGGTAGAAGTCCTTTTCGAACATCGGGAAGACGCGCGCCGCCACATCCTCGGGCGACCAGCCTTGCGCCGCGTGGGCGCTGCGGATCGGGCGCGGCTGCGAGAAGAGGAATATCTCGTTGTTTCGAACGCCAAACACCTGACCGGTAACATGGCCGCCCTGGTCCGATACCAGGGCAACGATGAACGGTGCGATCCGCTCAGGCACCAGCTTCTTCAGGCCTTCGACGCGCCGCCGCTGCTCGGGCGTGTCGGTCGGAATCGAGTCGATCATGCGCGTCCATGCGAAGGGGGCCACGGCGTTCGAGCGGACGTTGAAACGCGCCATGTCCAGCGCGATCGACTTTGACAGACCGACGATGCCGAGCTTCGCCGCCGCATAATTGGCTTGTCCGAAATTTCCGATCAGGCCCGAGGTTGATGTCATATGGACATAGGCTCCGGAGGCCTGTGCCTTGAAGTGGGGCGCGGCGGCACGGCTGACGTTGAAGCTGCCCTTGAGATGAACGGCGACCACCGCATCGAAATCCTCTTCGCTCATCTTGTGGAACAGGGCGTCACGGAGATTGCCGGCGTTGTTGACGACCGCGTCGATCCTTCCGAAGGTGTCGATCGCCGCCGCCACCATGGCCTGCGCACCCTCCCAGCTGGCCACGCTGTTTCCGTCGGCGATGGCGCGGCCACCGCTGGCGACGATCTCGTCCACCACCTGCTGCGCAGGCGAAGCGTCCCCGCCGTCGCCGGTGAGCGACACGCCGAGATCGTTGACCACCACCGCCGCTCCGGCTTCGGCGAGCGCGAGAGCGACGCCGCGCCCGACCCCTCGGCCCGCCCCGGTGACGAGCGCGACCTTGCCGTCCAGCATGCCCATCTCAGTAGCTCTTCGGAAGGTCGAGAACCTTCTCGGCTATGAAGCTCATGATCAATTGCTCCGTGATCGGCGCGAGGCGGGTCAGCGCCACTTCGCGATAGATGCGCTCGACATGATATTCTTTGGCGTAACCGAAGCCGCCATGGGTCGCGACGGCCTGCCAGGCGGCGTCGTGACCGGCGCGAGCGCCGAGGAACTTGGCGCTATTGGCCTCTGCCCCACAGGCAAGGCCCGCGTCGTAAAGCTGAGCGGCGCGCATCGCCATCAGCCACGCGCTTTCGAGATACATCCACCGCTCGGCGAGGGGATGCTGGATGCCCTGGTTCTGGCCGATTGGGCGATCGAAGACGACACGCTCCTTCGCATAGGCCGTGGCGCGGCGGAGCGCGTCCTGGCCCATGCCGATCGCCTCGACGGCGATCAGGATCCGTTCGGGATTGAGACTGTGCAGGATGTAGGAGAAGCCTTTGCCTTCCTCACCGATCCGGTCCTCGTCGGGGACGAACAGGCCGTCGATGAAAATGGCGTTAGAATCGACGGCCTTGCGGCCCATCTTGGGAATGAGATGGACATCGATCTTCGACCGGTCGAGGTCCGTGTAGAAAATGGTGATGCCGTCGGTGGGCCGGGCGCAATCCTCGTAGCGGGTCGTGCGCGTGAGAAGCATGATCTTGTTCGCGACCTGCGCGGTTGAGGTCCAGACCTTCTGCCCCTTCACCAGATAGCCGCCGTCGACTTTCTCGGCGAAGGTCTTGATCCGGGTGGTGTTGAGGCCCGCATCCGGCTCGGTGAAACCGAACGCCACTTGGTCCTCGCCAGTGATCAGACGCGGTACCCAGCGCCCCTTCTGCACGGGCGTACCGTTGACCACGATCGGGTGCGGACCGAAGAGGTTGATATGGATGGTCGAAGTCGCCGCCATCGCCCCACCGTGGCTCGCCACCTCGTGCATCATGATTGCCGCTTCGGTGACGCCGAGGCCGGAACCGCCATATTCCTCCGGCATTGTGATGCCGAGCCAGCCGCCCTCGGCTATCGCCTGGTGAAATTCATGCGGGAAGCGCCCGTCCTCGTCGCGCGCGAGCCAATAGTCGTCATCGAAGCGGCTGACGACCGCCCGCACGCCCTCGCGAATGGCTTTCTGGTCTTCGGACTCGTGGAGATCTGTCATTGGTCCTCCCCCGCCGACTGAAGCGTGCGTCGGGCTGCCTTGAGATGCGGGATGTCGTACATTTTGCCGTCGATTCCGACCGTGCCGGCCTCCGGCTGGGCGGCGAACGCGTCGACAACGGCACGCGCGCGCGCGACCTCGCTTTCGGAGGGGCTGAAGCAGACGTTGATCGTCTCCACCTGGTCGGGATGTATGGCGATCCGCCCGACGAAGCCGTCGCGCCGCGCAATTCGGCAATCCGCGGCCAAGCCTTCACGATCGCGAAAGTCGGCGTACAGCGTGTCGATCGGCGCCACGCCAGCGGCCGAGGCTGCGAACAGGCATTGCGCCCGCGCCACCTTGTAAGGCAGCGTCCAGGCGCCGTCGGGCTCCTTATTATCCGTGATCCCAATCGCGGCGCCCAGGTCCTCCGCACCCCAGGTGAGGCCGACCAACCGCGGATGCGGGGGCACGTAACTACCCAAATTGAACATCGCCTGCGGTGTCTCGGTCGCGACCACGGCGATCTTGACGCTTCCCGGCGCCATCCCGGCGCTGTGCTCCAGCGCGTCGAGATAATGGCCGATTTGCTCTATGTCCCTCGCGCTATCGGCCTTGGGAACAAGCAAGCCGTCGAGCCCAGGGCGAACCACGGAACAGAGATCCTCGAGCGCCAATCCCGTATTCAGCGCGTTAGGACGAACGAAGAAGCGCCAGGATCGCAGTTCGTTATTGCCAAGCAGGCCTGCGACATGGGCACGCGCCTCCTCCTTTCTCGAGGGCGCAACCGAATCCTCGAGATCGAGGATGAGCATGTCGGCGCCGGCCTCCCTCGCCCTGTCGAACTTGCGTTCGCTGTCGCCGGGCACGAACAGGAGCGAGCGCATTCTCATGACGGTCGCCGCATCATCAGCGCGTTGCGGACGGTCCGGCACACGATCTCTTCATCCTGATTGAGCCCGATATGCTCGAACGCGACGATGCCCTGATTGGGGCGCGACTTGCTCGCCCGCACCGACAGCACGGTAGTCTCCGCCCTGATGGTGTCGCCCGCGAAGACCGGTTTAGGGAAGGTGGTGTTCTCGAAGCCGAGATTCCCCACCGTCGTGCCGAGCGTCGTGTCCTGGACCGAAAGGCCGATGACGAGCCCCAGCGTAAAGATGGAATTCATCAGGGGTCGCCCGAACTCCGTCGTCGCCGAATAAGCATGGTCGATGTGAATGGGGGCGGGATTGTAGGTCAGCGACGAGAACAGGATATTGTCCATGTCGGTCACGGTGCGGCGAATCTCGTGGGAGAAGTGCAGACCGACTTCCAATTGCTCTAACCAAAGACCTGCCATTGA
>JAQGLH010000226.1 GCA_028293005.1 Alphaproteobacteria bacterium | reverse complement strand
CCGAAATGCTGCGCGCGATCGAATATGTCGTGCCGGCGATCGAGATCGTCGACAGCCGCATCGCCAATTGGGACATCAAGATCTGGGACACGATCGCCGACAATGCGTCGAGCGGCGTGTACACGCTCGGCGCCGTTCCCAAGAAGCTCGACGGGCTCGACCTGCGCACCTGCGGCATGGTGATGGAACGCCGCGGCGACCCGATTTCGGTCGGCGCGGGCGTCGCCTGCCTCGGCAGCCCGATCAGCGCCGCGCTCTGGCTCGCGCAGGTGATGGCGAAGGCCGGCCGCCCGCTCAAGGCGGGCGACGTGATCCTCAGCGGTGCGCTGGGGCCGATGGCCGGCGTTGCGGCAGGCGACGTGGTCGAGGCCCGGATCAACGGCGTCGGCACCGTCAAGGCCTTTTTCGAAGCCGGCGCCTGACGGCGCAGTGGGAGTTTTACAAATGTCGAAGATCAAATGCGCGATCGTCGGTTCTGGCAACATCGGCACGGACCTGATGATCAAGATCCTGAAAGGGTCGGACAGCCTCGAGCTCGCCGCCGTCGTCGGTATCGACGAGAAATCCGAAGGCCTGGCGATGGCTCGCGAGCGCGGTGTCGCCACTACCCATGAGGGAATCCAGGGCCTCAAGAAGATGGCCTCCTAGCCCGAGATCGGCGTCGTGTTCGACGCCACCTCGGCTTATGCCCACAAGCTCCACGACGAGATATTGCGCGCTGACGGCAAGCAGATCGTCGATCTGACGCCCGCGGCGCTCGGGCCGTTCACGGTGCCGCCGGTCAATGCCGATGCGAACCTCGACGCGGTCAACGTCAACATGGTGACCTGCGGCGGCCAGGCGACGATCCCGATCGTCGCTGCCGTCTCGCGCGTGACCAAGGTCCATTATGCCGAGATCGTCGCGTCGGTATCGTCGCGCTCGGCAGGACCGGGCACGCGCGCCAACATCGATGAGTTCACCCGCACCACTGCCAAGGGTATCGAAGTCGTCGGCGGCGCCGAGAAGGGCCGTGCGATCATCATCCTCAACCCGGCCGAGCCGCCGATGATCATGCGCGACACGATCTTCACGCTGACCGACCAAGTCGACGAGGACAAGATCCGCCAGTCGATCCTCGACATGATCGCGACGGTGCAATCCTACGTTCCCGGCTATCGCCTCAAGCAGGAGGTCCAGTTCGAGCGCTTCGGATCGAACAACCCGGTCAAGATTCCCGGCTACGGCGAGTTCGCAGGGCTCAAGACGAGCGTCTTCCTCGAGGTCGAAGGAGCCGGCGACTATCTCCCCAAATATGCGGGCAATCTCGACATCATGACCGCGGCCGCCAAGGCCGCCGGCGAGATGCTGGCGACCCGCATGCTCAATCGGAAGGCTGCAGCATGACGCTCGATCCCACCCAGACCAAGCTTTACATCCAGGATGTTACGCTGCGCGACGGCATGCATGCGATCCTCCACAATTACGGCACCGACAGCGTCCGCACGATCGCGAAGGCGCTCGACGATGCCGGCGTCGATGCGATCGAAGTGTCGCACGGCGACGGGCTCAACGGCAGCTCGTTCAACTATGGCTTCGGCGCCCACACCGACTGGGAGTGGATCGAGGCCGCCGCCGACGTGATCGAGAAGGCGGTGCTGACCACCTTGCTGGTTCCCGGCATCGGCACGGTCGAGGAGCTCAAACGCGCTTATGCGTTGGGCGTCCGCTCGGTGCGCGTCGCGACGCATTGCACCGAGGCCGACGTCGGCAAGCAGCATATCGGCATCGCCCGCGATCTCGGCATGGACGTGTCGGGCTTCCTAATGATGAGCCACATGCTCGAGCCCGAAGCGCTCGCTCAGCAGGCGCTGCTGATGGAAAGCTACGGCGCGCAGTGCGTCTATGTGACGGACAGCGGCGGCGCACTCGACATGGACGGGGTTCGCGCCCGGCTGCAGGCCTACGACCGGGTGCTCAAGCCCGAGACGCAGCGCGGCATGCACGCGCACCATAATCTTTCGCTCGGTGTCGCCAATTCGATCGTCGCCGCGCAGGAAGGCGCGATCCGCATCGACGCCAGCCTCGCCGGCATGGGTGCAGGCGCCGGCAATGCGCCGCTCGAGGTGTTCATCGCCGCGGTCGACCGCAAGGGCTGGAAGCACGGCTGCGACGTGATGGCGCTGATGGATGCTGCCGAAGATCTGGTGCGGCCGCTGCAGGACCGGCCGGTCCGCGTCGATCGCGAGACGTTGAGCCTGGGCTATGCGGGCGTCTATTCCTCCTTCCTGCGTCATGCCGAAAAGGCCGCCGAACAATATGGACTCGACACCCGCGAAATCCTGGTCGAACTTGGCAGGCGTCGCATGGTCGGCGGCCAGGAAGACATGATCGTCGACGTTGCGCTCGATATTCTCGCAGAGCGCAAGGGACAGACACAGCCCAAGGGGGAACTGGCGGCGTGACTTCGCTTGCTGAATATGCAGAGATTCTCGACCGCGCCGCGCATGAAGCGCACGCGACTCCACAGATCACCCACAGCAATGACAAGCTGACCGTCGCCGATGCTTATGCGATTCAGAAGCTGTCGGTCGAGCGGCGCCTGGCGCGCGGCGAGAAACGGATCGGTGTCAAGATGGGCCTCACCAGCCGCGCTAAGATGCTGCAGGTCGGCGTCGACGAGGTCGCATGGGGGCGGCTGACCGACGCGATGCTGCTCGAGGAAGGCTCGACGCTGTCGCTGTCGCGCTTCGTCCATCCCCGGATCGAGCCGGAGATCGCCTTCCTGATGAAGGCGCCGCTTGCCGGCAAGGTCACCGCCGCGCAGGCGCTCGCCTGCGTCGAGGCGGTCGCGCCTGCGATGGAAGTGATCGACAGCCGCTTCGAGAATTTCAAATTCGCGCTGGTCGACGTCGTCGCCGACAACACCTCATCCTCCGGCCTCGTCGTCGGCGGCTGGGGCGATCCGATGCAGGATCTCTCCAACCTCGGCGTGATCCTCGAGATCAACGGCGAGGTCGTCGAGGTCGGTTCGACCGCGGCGATCCTCGGCCACCCGCTGCGCTCGCTGGTCGCGGCCGCACGGCTGATCGGCGAGGCGGGCGAGACGATCAACGCCGGCGACATCGTGATGGCGGGCGGCATCACCGCCGCGCCGACGCTCAAGGTCGGCCAGACCATCCGCAACACCGTCCAGAACCTCGGATCGGTCAGCATCACGGTGGAGGCGTAAATGCCGATTATCGAAGTCACGCTCGTCGAGGGCCGCACCCCGGAAAAGAAAGACGCGCTGATCCGCGCGCTCACCGATGCTGCCGAGCAATCGCTCGGCGCGCCGCGCGAATCGATCCGCGTCTTGTTGCGTGAAATTCCTGATGCCCATTTCGCGGTGGCGGGTGTATCCTTCGCCGCGAGGAAAGCGGCTGCAGCGTTGAAAGAGGCAAGCTGACGAGCATGGCCGATTATCGGGTCGAGATCGTCGACGGCAGCCGCTTTGAATGCGCGGAGGAGGAAAGGGTCCTGATCGCGATGGAGCGGTTGGGGCTTCAGGATATTTTCGTTGGCTGCCGCGGCGGTGGATGCGGCGTCTGCAAGGTGAAGGTGACCAGCGGGAAGTATCGCACCGGTAAGATGAGCAAGCTTCAAGTGAGCGACGCGGAACAGGCAGAGGGCTTCGTGCTCGCCTGCAAGCTCTTCCCGCTCGAGGATCTCGTGATTGAACTACTAAACTGAATATTCGGCGAACCAGAAAACTTTTGTCAGGAGACGGAAAATGCAGCCCAAACTGAAAGAGACTGAGAATCCCTACGGAATTCTGTCGGAATATGGCCATTTCATCGGAGGCGAATGGGTCTCTTCGTCGGGTGGCGAAACGATCGACCTGATGAACCCGGCGACGGGCGAGGTGCTCTCCCGCATCCAGGCCGGCACCCCCGACGACATCAATCGCGCGGTTGCCGCGGCCAAGGCCGCATTCCCGCAGTGGTCGCAGAGCTCGGCCAGCCAGCGCCAGGAAATCCTGTACGAGATGGCGCGTCGCCTGAAGGCGCGGATGCAGGATTATGCCGTGTTCGAGACGCTCAACAACGGAAAGCCGATCCGCGAAGGCATGTTCTTCGACCTTCCGACCGCGATCATGCAGTTCGAAGTGTTCGCCGGCGCGGCATACGGCATCCACGGTGAGACTCACAATTATGCCGATGCGATCGGCATCGTTCACCGCGAGCCGCTGGGCGTGTGCGCCCAGATCATCCCGTGGAACGTCCCGATGATCATGATGGCGAGCAAAATCGCCCCGGCGCTGGCAGCCGGCAACACGATCGTCCTCAAGCCGGCTGAAACGGTCTGCCTGTCGGTGATGGAATTCTTCCGCGAGATGGCCGACATCATCCCCGCGGGCGTAGTCAACGTCGTCACCGGTTACGGCGCTGCCGTCGGTGAAGCACTCGTCACCCACCCCGACGTCCGCAAGGTCGCGTTCACCGGCTCGGTGGCGACCGCGCGTCGCATCATCCAATATGCGTCGGAGAACGTGATTCCGCAGACGCTCGAGCTGGGCGGCAAATCGGCGCACATCGTCTGTGCCGATGCCGACATCGAAGCGGCCGTCGAGGCGGCAACCATGTCGACCGTGCTCAACAAGGGCGAAGTCTGCCTGGCCGGCTCGCGCATGTTCCTGCACGAATCGATCGAGGAAGAGTTCCTTGAGAAGTTCAAGGATTCGCTCTCGAAGATCCGTCAGGGCGACCCGATGGATCCGGCGACTCAGCTCGGTGCCCAGGCATCGCAGATGCAGATGGACAAGGTCCAAAGCTATCTGAAGCTAGCGATCGAGGAAGGCGCCACCGCGCACATCGGCGGGGCACGCAATTCGGACGCCGCCTTGGCCAAGGGGCACTTCATCCAGCCGACGATCTTCACCAATGTCGCCAACGATATGCGCATCGCGCAGGAGGAGATCTTCGGGCCGGTCACCACGACGATGACCTGGAAGGACGAAGACGAGATGATCAAGCGCGCCAACAACACCACCTACGGCCTGGCCGGCGGCGTGTGGACGCGTGACATCTATCGTGCCCACCGCATCGCGCGTCGGCTCGAGACCGGCACGGTGTGGATCAACCGTTACTACAATCTGAAGCCGAACATGCCGGTCGGCGGCTACAAGCAGAGCGGCTACGGACGCGAGTTCAGCCATGAGGTGCTGAACCACTACACGCAGACCAAGTCGGTGATCGTCAATCTCGACGACCGCAAGGTCGGAATGT
>JAQGLH010000266.1 GCA_028293005.1 Alphaproteobacteria bacterium | reverse complement strand
ATTCGAATGCCTCCGGCGCCCGAAGCCAGGCGATGACGCTGGGCGCGAGGCCGACGCTGGCGCCGATCGCATAGCTCACGACGTCGTCCACCGTTTCGCGCTTCGGCCACGTGCGAATGGATCGCGCCATCAGGAATGCCCCTGCGGCGGCCGCCGGCAACGCGTAAGAGATTTTGGTGCTTGCCGCCGCGCCCATGCCGATACCGGCGATCAGCCACAGCACGGCGACGCTCTTGCCGCTGCGCAGCGCGGTGACCGCCGCGTAGAGCGCCCCCGTTGCCAAGAATGCCGGAAGCATGTCGTTGCGGAACACGCTGCCGCTGAACAGGAAGGTCTGGCAACACGCCATCAGCAACGCCGAAATCGTTGCTTGCCGCTCCGCCGCGCCCGCCGCCAGCGCGGTTCGGCGGACGAGCCACAGCGTGGCGACCGCGAGCGTTGCCGTGGCGAAACGGAAAACGACCAGGTTCCAGCCGTCTATCATTCCGAACAAGAGTCCCGCCAACGGCAGCTGGAGCGGCGTCTGCAGGTAGAGAAAGTCGACGAACGGCCGGGCGTTCTTGATGAGCATCGCGGCAGCGAGATATTGATCCTCATCGTGATTGAGCTCGGTTGCGAGCGATAGCGCAAGCAACAGCAGCCATGCGGCCAGCCATGCGGCCGCTGACATCGGGCGCCGCCGGAATGCCGCAAATGCCCGGGATTTCGAAAATGGAATGCGCCGGGTGTGCGTTCCAACATCAGGCAAGCAACAGAACTCCGTGTGGCCGGCCAACGACCCCTGTCATTGTCCGAGCATTGGTGGCCCGACGCGCTGGGCATGTTTGCGACGTCGGACAGGCTGGTTTTCCGCACCCCGCCGCGCTCAGCCGTGCGCGCGGCGCGGGGAACGGCTCCTCGGCACGAGCGCTGACACGAATCGAGCGCGGCGGCGCCCCGCGCCCCCGGATGTGGTGAAAAAAGACCGAATTTGGATTAACCAGACGCGGTAAGGTGCCCCAAACCTCTGCGGGTCCATGAGGCGGGATGCGTCGGCGAATTTCATCCTCTTCACCCTCTGCGCCTGGCGGGCAGCACGTCCTCATCGGCTCGTTGTTCGGGCTCACCAGGGCCGATCATCCGCGGTTGGTCGAGGCGCGCCGGCGTGAGATGGGCGAGGTCGGGACAGCGTTTCCGCTGGCGCTCGCGGGCCAGGCGCTGGCGGCGGTGATCATCTTCGCTTTGGCGTACGGAGCCGATCCGCAGCGCCTGCCGCCGGCCATCGTCGGCGCGGGAGGGGCCAATCTCGTCGTCGGCGCGATCGCCTTGCTGCTGCTCAAGGCGCGGCCGTTCCGCGGCTTGCCGCCCTATATCCAGCTGCGTGCCGCGCTTGCTTATGGCGCTGCCCTCGGCGCTGGCCATTTCTATCTTGTCCAGGAAGCGGCGCACTTTCCCCAAGGCATGTTGCGCGATGCCGCGGTCCTGGCAGCCGGCGCATCGACGGCTTTGTGCGCGCTTGCGCTCCTTCCCGCGCGCGTAGGGCTGCTTGCCTTCTTCTCGACCGTCGGCGCTCTCACCATCGCCATCGCGGGCTTCTCGCTCGCGACCAGCATCGCTTCGTTGTTCCTGTTGTGCTTCGGCGGCGCCACTCTCAGTCTCGCGCGACGTGATCTGCTCGAGGCGGCGCACACCTTGCGCCGCGAAGGCGAGGCGCTGCGCAGCCGGCGTTTGGTGCACGAGTTCGAGACCGCGGGAACCGGCTGGTTCTGGGAAACCGACCGCTATGGCCGGCTCACCTATCTGTCGGAAAAAGTCGCCTTGGATCTTTCGGCTGGCGGCGACATCCTTGGCAAACCGCTCACTCAGATTTTCGAGATGGACAGCGACGCGACGCAGACCGAACGAGCGTTGAGCTTCCACCTCTCCGGCCGGACCTCGTTCAGCGAATATTCGGTCCGTCGCGCCAACGGTGCGTCTGACCGGTGGTGGTCGATCTCGGGCCGTCCCTTGTTTGACGATTTCGGCCAATTCTGCGGGTTCATCGGCAGCGGCAGCGATCTTACCGCAAAGCGCCGCTCGGAGGCGGAGATCGCGCGGCTGGCGATGTTCGACGGCCTCACCGGCCTCGCCAATCGCCAGCGGATGCGGCACTCGTTCGATCAATTGCTCTCCCAGCAGACCAGCGGCTACCGTCCCACGGCCTTGTTCCTGCTCGATCTTGATCGCTTCAAAGCGGTCAACGACACGCTGGGCCACCAGACAGGCGACGAGCTTCTCAAGCAGGTCGCGCATCGCCTCCAGGCGAGCGTCGGCGAGGCGGGCCTCGTTGGCCGGCTCGGCGGCGACGAATTTGAGGTCGTGCTGCCGAGCGAGAGCGATCGCGAGCGTCTTGCCCGCCTCGCCGATTCGATCATCGCCGCGATCTCCCAGCCCTATGCCGTCAATGGCGCGACGATCATGATCGGTTGCTCGATCGGCATCGCCGTCTCACCCGTCGATGGCGACACCTCGGAAGTGCTGATCCGCAACGCCGATCTCGCGCTCTATGCCGCCAAGGCCAACGGCCGCGGTGTCCACCGTTTCTATCGCGAGGAGCTGCTCGCCGAGGCACACAGCCGAAAGCTGCTCGAGGACGACCTTCGTAGCGCGCTCGTCAAAGGCGAATTCCAGCTCGCCTATCAGCCCGTCGTCGCCACCCAGACGGCCGAGATCGTCGGCTATGAAGCCTTGCTGCGCTGGAACCATCCGACCCGCGGCCTCGTCTCGCCCGCCGATTTCATTCCCGTTGCCGAGGATTGCGGGCTGATCGAGGAGATCGGCGAATGGGTGCTGCGGACCGCTTGCACCGAGGCCGCTTTATGGCCGGGCGGTGTTCGGGTCGGCGTCAATGTCTCGCCGATTCAATTCGCCAATCCCGGCCTTCCGGCTTTGCTCGTCAATGCCATTGCCAACGCCGGCATCGAGCCCGGGCGGCTCGAACTCGAGATCACCGAAGGCGTGTTTCTGCACGAAAGCGCAGCGACCGATCGGATGTTCGCCCAATTGAAGTCGATAGGCGTCCGGCTGGCGCTCGACGATTTCGGGACGGGCTATTCCTCGCTCGGCTATTTGAAGACCGCGCCGTTCGACAAGATCAAGATCGACCAGTCGTTCGTCCGCGGCGCGGCGGTCGCTGACAACCGCAATGCAGCGATCATTAAGGCGATCGTCACGCTCGCCGACACGCTCGGCATGGAGACCACCGCCGAGGGCGTCGAGGTCCAGGACGAGATCGATCTGATCCGCGAGCTCGGCTGCTCGCACATCCAAGGCTATGTCTACGGCCGCCCGGTGGTGGCGACGGAAGTGCGCGAGCAATTGTCGGCTGCTGGCTTCACGGCGACACCGCTTGGGCATCGCTTCAGCCGCGCGCCCCGTACGCGCATGCTCCGCTCGACGCTTTTCGACGCGGGCGGACGGCGCACCCTGGTGCGGCTGCGGAACGTGTCGACAAGCGGCGCGATGATCGACGAGGTCGGTCAGCTCGAGCTCGGCGGACAAGTGCTGATCGAGCTGATCGAGGGCAAGATGTTCCACGCGACGGTGCGCTGGATCAGCGCAGGCAAGGCAGGTCTCGAATTCGCCCAGCCGTTCCACATGAATCGCGCCGACGCCGCGCCGGCTCCACGCCTCGCGCGCCGCACCGCCTGAGGGCCGCCGACCGGAATCCCTGGTTCGACGCACCACCGGGCTGGGCCGATCCTTCGCGTCCGCCCCCAGTCGGCTCCCAGGCGGCTCCCAAAAACAAGCCCGCGAACCTTTCGGTTCACGGGCCTGCGATAGTCTCTTCTAAGTCTCTTTTAGACCGCTTTAGCGCACCGCGCCGCGACGGAAGAGATTGACGATGGCGAGCAGAACGATCGCGCCGACCAGCGCCGCAAGCATCGTGCCGCCGTCGAGCGGGCTGTTGAGGATGCTGCCGTTGGCGCCGAAGAAACGGCCGAGCAGAAAGCTGCCCAGGAACGATCCAATGATGCCGACGACCACGTTGAGGATGATGCCTTGCTGCGCATCGGTCCGCATGACGATGCTGGCAAGCCAACCGATGACGCCCCCGATGATAAGTGCGACGATGAGACTCATGGGCTTACTCCTATCTTCTCCGCGAGCATGCGGATCGAGTGCAAGACGTTTCGGCGGCCGGCCTTGTTCCTGAAAATGCTGCTCGATCAGGCATGTTCGGGCAACGGCTCCGCCCCCACCGGCGCTGAAGCGTTGGTGTTCGGGACGCTTGCGCGCGAGGCCTGCCTCGCTTCAGCCGGATCGATCGGGCCGAACTCACCCGTCGGGGTCCGGCGTCGAAACCCTTCTATTTCCGCCGAAGTATTTCCCTCTGGAAGCCGCTTTGCCGGATCAATTCAACCGCGGCTGTAGGCGAACTTGCCGCGCTGCTCGGGCGGCGGCGTGTCGCTCGCCTTGAAATAGAGGTGTGCGACCAGGCACAGCAGCGATAGCGTGTAGCCGAGGTTGGCGAAGTTTTCGATCTTGGTGATGCTGAGCGGCAGCACGGCCACCAGGATCAGGCGGAACAGCCATTCGCCCAGCCGCGCAGTCTGGACGCCCATCGACGATCCCGCCTGGCGGCAAGCGACTCGGCGCACGAAATCCATGATCAGCAGCCAGGCGAGCGCTGCGAGCAGGTCGGAGAAAATTCCGTCGCGCATCCCCTTGCCGGCGATCGTGAGCGCCACCGCGGCGAGATAGAAGAATATCGCGCCGTTGAGGCATCCGAGCGACAGCTGCCACTGGCTCACGCCCAGCCTGTGCTGCGCCCAGCCGCACAGCGGCGAGAAGATTTTGCGGATCAGGAGATCGTCGATCGTCGTCATCGTTCGGATGTATCAGGCGCTGTTGGTTAAGGAACTCGAAAAGCTTGGTTCTTTTCGGTTTTTAGCGCGTGTGTTGCGCTGCAGCAATAGCAGGCCCTGGCATCCCGCTCGGCACGTCGCCCGCCCGCGCCGGTTGGTCGTTGCCCTGTTCACCCGCACCCTGTTCATCGGCGCCCCCGCCGGAGGGCTGCCGCTCGGCGGCATCCTGCCAGTCGGCACGTCGTTCGAGCCACGGATTGAGGAAGAGGAGCGGCAGCTTCACCAGCAGCAATGTGCGGTGGACGAGGAAGTCCGAAAAGCGCTCGGCAAGGCTCGGCATCGGCTCCGAATGGTGCTCGATCCATTGATGATAAGGCATCCAATGGCTTGGCTCGTCGCGCTCGATCACGCGGAAGATCTTGAGCAGCGAGCGGTCGGACGCGATCAGCGGCGAACTCAGCAGGATATCGACCTGGCGCATGCCGCGCATCTCGGTCAGCATGATGACGCGGCACAATTTGGCGAACAATGTTCCGCTGCCGGCGACCGCATTGGTGTCGAGCTCGTCGATCCCGCAGCCGAAGCACAGCTTGATCAACCGGTCGATATGGCCGCACGTCCGGTCGACGCGGTACGGCATTGCGCCAAGCGCCTCGAAATAATGGCGGAACATCAGATAATGATGCCGCTCGTCCTCGCGATGCTTCTCGACCGCTGCGATGAAATCCGTCTCGTCCGGGTGGCGCGCGCGCACCGCCTCGAGGACCCGGTCGAGGCTGCTGTAGCCGCGGTGCTCGTTGTAGATGTAGACGGAGGCGAGGATATCGCGATAACGGCGGCGCGCCAGATCGATCATAGCGGACGCAGAATAATCCTGTCCGCCCCCGCCGGTCAAACGGCCGCGTCCCGGTTTCCGGCTGCGTTGTCCGGTGCCGGATTCAGCGCTCTGCTCGCCTGAAGATCTGCCGTTCGTTGTCGGCGAGCCACGTCTCGGCCTTGGCCAGCGCGACGGCATCGTCGATGTCGATCCAGTCGACATCGCTGCAGTCGACGATTTCGGCCGCATCCTCCACGATCAGGCCGCGAACCCCTTCGGTGATCGAAGGCGCGGCGAGCTCCCGCAGCGCCGCAAAGAAGCGGTTGCCGACCGCGAACACGCCGGTGTCGTAGGCGTCATGGGGCTCGAGTCCTTTGCCGATCGCGACGATCTTGACCCCCTCGGTGCGCACGCAGG
>JAQGLH010000260.1 GCA_028293005.1 Alphaproteobacteria bacterium | reverse complement strand
TGCAGCCGGCAGCGCGAGTTGCGCGATCTCCTCAACATCGCTCGCCTTCGGTCAATATGTCCCCTCGCACAGTAAGCCATCCGACTTCACTGCAACTCTGACGCTGGTGTGCACAGCTTCCGCTAACGCCCCCGTCGTTGGAACCATCGCTTTGCTCGGTATGAATGGGGCCTCGGGGCGTGCCCTTTCCGACGGTTCCCATCGCCTTCGCTATCAGCTTTTCCTGGACGCGGGTAGAACGATCATGTGGGGCGACGGCACTGGTGACAGCCGTACTGAATCCATCTCCGAAACCGTGGGCCGCTCCGCTACTCTTCGGCGAAACTTCACCATCTATGGCCGTATCCTCGCACGGCAGTCGGACGTAATCGTGGGTAACTATGTGGACGGGATCACTGCTGTTCTGGATTACTGATCCATGCCCGCCCTTCGAGCGAAAATAGACGATCGCCTGAACAGGGATCAAAATTCGACTTCACTCACAATTGCGTTACACTCGCCTGCACATTCCGGGAGGGGCCAAGCCGATGCGCCGATTTACCGCGAAATTGCTTATTGTGCTGGTGACGGCGGTGGTCTCGACCGCTGCGTTCGGGCAGAGCCGCGATCAGCAAGTGGCCTATTGCATGGGTAGCGATCCTGCCCAACTGAGTCTGAAAATCAGGGGTTGCACGGCACTCATCACATCCGGCCAGGAATCAAACGAAAATCTGGCTGTAGAATTCAACAACCGCGGCAACGCCTACGACGACCAGAACGATTATGCGCGTGCCATCGCGGATTATAACGAGGCAATCCGTTATAACCCGCAATATACCTCGGCGTTCTTCAACCGCGGACTGAGCCTCGAACGTGAAGGCGATCACGCTCGTGCCATCGCCGACTTTAACGAGGCGATCCGCCTCAATCCGCAATATGCCAAGGCCTATTACGGTCGCGGGATGGCCGAACGCCTCCTTGGCAATACGGCTCAGGGCGACGCCGACATCGCGCACGCATGCGCTTTGGATTCTCGGCAGTGCTAGCGTATGTTCTAGGATAATATGCGATCAAACTCGCATGAGCTTAGTAACCCTCGCTCCGATTCTTGAGCACACCTACTCTGCCTTCCTCAGTGGCGCGCACAGAAAGAGAGATATTATTCTCCAGTCTTCGGGGAGGCAGAATATCATTGGGCGACGTCGCGCTTCAGTGAACGTGCGCTGTTACAATTCAGCCGTCGGCTCGAAGGATAAGGATCGCGATGTAACGAATTGGTCGTCGGCTCCGACACTATGACGTGTCGGAGCTCCGCGAATGGCTGAACATGGTGACGCTATGGAGCCGCCCCTCCAGTGCCCCTCCCGTCCACCGGGCGACTGTTGAAATAGGTTTCGAGTTCGTCGACGAGCGCGAGCTCTGCGTTCGCGGCACGCTCCGCCTCGGCACCGTCGCGAGAAGCGGCGGCGGCCTTCAGGTCGTTCACCGCCGCGGTGACTCGAACCTTGAGCACGGCTTCCGTCACCTTCGGCATCAGCTGGTCCCATTGGGACTGTGCGAAGGCCGCTGAGGCGACCGCATCGTTCCAGCGGACCGGCTGGGCCCGCAGCTCGGCCTGGTAGCGGAAGCCCGCATAATCAAGCAGGTTGACTGTATTCGGTACGTGCGCAGGCGGCGCGGCAGTGACGAGCGTACGATAGGCCTCGACGGAGGCCAGAGCGATGCCGGCGCGATTGCCGGCGGCGTGCTCCGCCTTCACCTGTTGCACTTGGTCTGCGAGGCGCCCGGCGGCCTCCGTGGGGAGGTCGCGCATGATCGCGGCCGCGGCCGCTTCGGCCTTGGTCACCGCGTTGCCGAGCTCCGGCGGCGTCGCCGAGAAGGCGGTTTCGGTGAGTGCCTCGAAAGGCTCCGCCGCCTGGAGCTGGCGCGACGCCGGCGGAGTCGCGGCCGAGCCTGGGGCTTGGGCCGGGGCTTGGGCGGTCGGCACGGCCGCGTTCGGTGGGCCGCTCCCGCTCGCATTCGGACTGCGGTTGCAGGCCACGGCGAGGCAGAGCGCCAAGGCGGTCGAAGGAATGAGAACCTTTCGCATGATCATTCTCCTCTTGGTGTGACGGTGCGGTGTCGCACCGGATGTTGACGACCCCGGGCCGATCCCGGACATGAACAGACCGCTGTCGAGCGAGATACCCGTCATGGTGCCTTCCTGGCTGTGACCGCGGCGAGCCCGCCCCGCCGCACCGCGTTGCCGACATCGCCGGCGATCAGCAGCGCGCGCGTGCGGTCGAGCGCAACGCCGACCGGGCGTCCCGCGCGCCTTGTCGTTGGGGGCTCCACGCAGCGGTCCACGCACCATCTCGACTGGGCTCCGGCGGCTCACACGGCCGTGGGCGCTTCGTGACAAATCCTTTATATTCGCCGCGGCCGGCGTATCGGCGCCGTGGATTCGAGGGGGGCCGCTGCGTGGTGGAACGATCGGCTCGGTTCCAGATCGTGCAGCGGGTCCTGGCGTCCGTCGCGTTGCTGGCGCAGGCGCCGGCCGCGCGCAGTCCCGCCGTTCCGGCGATGGTGAGCGAGCAGCATGGCCCCGCCGCGGGTGCCGAGCCCCTGCGCCTGACGCTGACCTATGGCAGCGACCTTAATGTGCTGGTCGGCGGCGGCCGACGAACGGGTGCCGATTATCTCGGCCGCATTGGCCTGGTTGGCGACGCCGATCTCGACCGGCTGCTGGGTTGGCGTGGCGCAAGCGCCCATATCAGCATCCACCAGATAAGCGGACGTGGGCTGTCGCAGCATCGCATCGGCAACCTCCTGGCGGTAAGCGGTCTCGAGGCGGAGCCGGCGCTGCGCCTGTTCAACCTGTGGGTGCAGCAGGCGATCGGCCCGCGCGCCGACCTCCGTATCGGTCAGTTCACCGCGGGCCAGGAATTCGCGATTAGCGACACGGCGAGCCTGTTCGTCAATTCGACGTTCGGCTGGCCGGGGAGCTTCGCGGCCGACCAGCCGAGCGGCGGGCCGGCCTATCCGCTGGCGGCGCCCGGCATTCGGATCACCTTCGCGCCCGACGCCAGAACCGGTCTCCGCCTCGCGCTGTTCGCCGGCGACCCGGCGGGGCCGGGGATGGGCGATCCGCAGCGCCGCGACCGGCACGGGCTGAACGGCCTACGGTTCGCCGGCAAGCCGTTCCTGATCGGCGAGGCGCAGCGCTCCTCCGGCGGCGCGCATCCTGCGGTGACGATGCGCGCCGGTTTCTGGCTCCATTTCGATCGCTTCGCCGATTCGACATTCGATATTGCGGGCCGCTCGCTCGCGTCGCCGGGCGCGGGGCCAGCGCTGCAGCATCGCGGCAATGCCGGCATCTACGGAATCGTCGATACCGCCCTCTGGCGCGGCGCAAAGGGCTTCCTTCGCGCTTCCTTCAGCCCGGACGACCGCAACACCATCGATCTTTACGCGGATTGCGGCGTGGCGGTGAGCGGTCCAGTCTCGGGCCGTTCCGCAGATACGATCGCCATCGGGCTGGCCGTGGCGCGGATCTCACCGGCCCTGCGCCGGCTCGCGCGCGACCTCCGGGCCCTGACCGGCGCCACGGGCCCTCACCCGGATTTCGAAGCTGTGGCCGAGCTCAGCTATCAGGTGCAGCTCGGCAGCGGCATCTCCGTGCAGCCGAACGTGCAGATTGTGATTCACCCCGGCGGGCGTCAGCCCACCGCGCTCGGTCTCGGCGCCGCCACGCCGGACGCGCTGATCGTCGGGCTGAGGACCTCAGCGCGATTCTAGCGAGGCCGAGTCCAGCGGGAATCTCTTCCCGTCGCATGGGAGGGGTCGTCGGGCAGATCGACAGGCCGATAAGCTCACCTCCGGGGGTGCCGCGTACAGGGTCCCGCGACCTGAATGAGCAACGGGCCGGCATGTCAAGGACAATGCCAAGGCCTTTTACGGTCGCGGAATGGCCGAACGCCGTCTTGGCAATACGGCTCAGGGCGACGCGGACATCGCGCACGCATGCGCTTTGGATCTCGGCAGTGCTAGCAATCCGCTGCCGCTAGGTAGGCGTTCGAGGGCGGACAGCGATTTGATCGCTTCGCACTTTCAGCCCGCGTTCATCCACGGCGGTCGAACTCCGAAAAAGGCGTTTTTCGGAAGGTCTCTAGATGCTCCTGCTGATCCTCATTGCGCTGCTTGGCGGAACTTCGACAGCACCCGCGGCGAGCGCGTCGCGACCGAGCAATGATGATGGGGCGAACCATTTCGTGCGGCCGCGCCAGTTCCTTAGCCCAATGGGCGAGCCTTTCCTGCCGATTCCGGAAGCCCCCGACGGGCTCCAGCGCTGGTTCCAGCAGGCCGACGGAGACCACGACGGCGCGTTGACGGTCCGCGAACTGCAGCGCGACGCGGACCGCTTCTTTCAAAGTCTCGACGTCCGCCACGATGGCGAGATAGATCCGGAAGATATTACCCGGTACGAAAACGAGATCGCACCCGAGGTCCAAGTCAGGGCAATGAGCCAATCGGGCGGTGGCTGGCACGGCCAGGGCGGCAGCGGACACGGGAGGCGGGGCGATCACCACCGTGACGGCGACAATGGCGGCGGTAGCTTTGGTTCGCGCTTGGAAGGCGGCGCACGCTACAGCCTGCTCAACATCCCCGAGCCGGTCGCCTCGGCTGACGCCGACTTCAACCGAGGTGTCTCATTGACCGAATTCGAGCATGCCGCTCGACAGCGCTTCGTCCTTCTCGATTCCAACCAGGACGGCAAGCTTACATTGCCCGAATTGGAGATGATTGCGCAGGCCACGGCCGCCGCCAGCCGCCGCCACCGACACGAGCGTCCTGCAAACGGTTCGGAGACCATTGACGACCACCCGGGCGAGGTAGGTCAAAGCGGACCCGGCGGAGAGTTCCCGAACTGACGGGCGCTAATCGAACGTCTGCGGTGGTGGATAGCCGCATTCCTGCCAAGATCCCATCGCCTGCCGCCGTTCGCGAGCCGGGGGTGCGCTCAGCCTCCGCCTGGTGCCTTGCTGCCCATCGGCTGGGCGCCCGGCGGAGGAAGATCGCCGCGCTCGCCGCGCTTCCAGTCGATCCGGTAAAGGTCGAAGCGCCGGTCGGCGAGATTGCGGACCGTGCCTTCGGCGCGCGCCCAGGTGAGATCGGCGAGATTGACGTCGGCGATGGTCAGCGTCTCGATATTTTCGCTCGCCTCGGCAGCAATGCCGTCCCGCGCGAACGGGAAATCGCAGGGCGTCAGGATGCAGGACTGGGCATATTGCACGTCCATATTGTCGACGCCGGGCAGGTTGCCGACGTTGCCCGAGAGAACGACGAAGCATTGGTTTTCGATCGCGCGCGCCTGGGCGCAATAGCGCACCCGCATATAACCCTGCCGATTGTCGGTGCAGAAGGGGACGAAGATGATCCGCGCGCCCTCGTCGACCAGCCGCCGCGCAAGCTCCGGAAATTCGCTATCGTAGCAGATCAGCACGCCGATCGGGCCGATGTCGGTCTGGATCACGTCGACAGAGCTGCCGCCCTTGATGTTCCACCAATAGGCCTCGTTGGGGGTTGGGTGGATCTTCTCCTGCGAATGAACCGATCCGTCGCGCAGGCAGACATAAGCGACATTCTGGATGCTGCCGTCTTCGGTGCGGGTCGGATGCGATCCCCCGACGATGTTGATGTTGTAGCGCAGCGCCATGCGCGAAAGCTCCGCGACGATCGGCGCGCGATGGTCGGTCATTCGGTCGATCGCCTGGATCGGAGTCAAATCCTGGCTTTCGAACGACAGCAGCGACATCGTGAACAGCTCAGGGAACACCACGAAATCGGCGCGGTAATCGGAGGCGACATCGACGAAATATTCGATGTTGTGAACGAATTCCTCGAAGCTCTTGACCGCGCGCGCCTGTAGCTGGACCGTCGCCAGGCGGACGCTTTCGACATCGCGCGGGACCCGGAAGGCAGGCGGCTCGTTGGGGTTCACATAAGGGTTGCGCCAGATCATGTGCGCGGCGAATCCGCCCGATGCCTTGTCGAACGGCAGGTAGTTGCGAAGCACGCCGATCGGCGTGAAGCCGTTGCGCAGCTGAAAGCCGATCACTTGATCGCGGAATTTTCCCTCGCGAACCTGGGTGAGATAGTCGGCGGGGTCCGACACCTTCGATTTGACCCGAGCATAGCCGGGCATGCGGCCGCCGAACACGATGCCGCGCAGCTCGAGCCGTTCGGCAAGCGCCCGG
>JAQGLH010000241.1 GCA_028293005.1 Alphaproteobacteria bacterium | reverse complement strand
CGCGTTCAATCAGATCCACGAGCCGACCGGCCAAAGGGTGAAATATGAGAAGGTGGTGCCCGGCGTCGGCCCGGTCGACGCCCACGAGATCGTCAAAGGCTTCCAATATGAAAAGGGCAGCTACGTGCTGCTCGACGACGACGAGCTCGAGGCGGTCAAGCTCGAGAGCAAGAAGACGCTCGAGCTGACCCAGTTCGTCGATGCCAACGAGATCGACATGATCTATTTCGAAAAGCCTTATTATGTCGTCCCCGCCGACGATCTCGCCGAGGAGGCGTTCGTGGTGCTGCGCGAAGCGCTGCGCCGCACCAAGAAGGTCGGGCTCGGCCAGCTCGCGCTGCGCGGCCGCGAATATGTCGTCAGCCTGAAGCCCTGCGGCAAAGGCATGGTGCTCGAGACGTTGCGCTATGCCGACGAGGTCAACAAGGCCGCCTCTTATTTCCGCGAGATCGAGGATCGCGATCCCGATGACGAATTGCTCGACCTCGCCGAGACGCTGATCGAAAAGAAAACCGCGCCGTTCCATCCCAACGAATTTCATGACCGTTACGTCGATGCGCTGCACGAGCTGATCGAGCGCAAGATGAAGGCCAAGGGCGGCAAGATCAAACCCGAGGAGGAGCCGGCGCCGACGAAGGGCACCAATGTCATCGACCTTATGGCGGCGCTCAAGAAGTCGATCGAACGGCCGGGGCCGGCCAGCGGCAAGGACGCGCCGCCTGCGAAATCGAGCGGGGGGAAAAAGCCGACGGCAGCGAAAAAGCCCCCTGCCAAGGCGACGGCGAAGGCATCGCCCAAGCGCAGAGCGGCGCGTGGCTGAGCTTTGGCTTTTCCCGAGCGCCGGCTGAACGATGGTCCGCAACGTCGACCCGCTCGCGACCTACAACAAGAAACGCGACTTCACGAGGACGGCCGAGCCCGCCGGCACGGTCGAGGCCGACGGCGGGCCCACCAGGGGCCGCCTTTTCATGGTGCAGAAGCATGATGCGACGCGGCTGCACTACGATCTTCGCCTCGAGCTCGATGGCGTGCTCAAAAGCTGGGCCGTCACGCGCGGCCCGAGCCCCGACCCCGCCGACAAAAGGCTGGCGGTGCGCACCGAAGATCATCCTCTGAGCTACGCCAGCTTCGAAGGCACGATCCCCAAAGGCGAATATGGCGGCGGGACGGTGATGCTGTGGGACTGGGGCCGGTGGATCCCGGCGCCGGGAAAGGACCCGCGCAAGACCCTCGAAGAGGGCCATCTCCATTTCACGCTCGCGGGCGAACGGATGAGGGGCGACTGGATCATGATCCGGCTCAAGCCGAGGCCCGGCGACCGCACCGAGAACTGGCTGCTGCGCAAGATCGAGGATGAGCAAGCGGGAAGCTCGACCGGCCTTACCGACAAGTTTCTGACGTCGATCAAAACCGGCCGCACCATGCAGGAGATCGCCAGCGGCAAGAAGGCAAAGGAGCTTGCGAGCTTTCGCAAGGCGCTAAATCCGCCCCGGCGCGCGGAGGGCGATCGTCCGAACCATGGTGGAGGGCGCGGGGCACGATCTCCTTCTGCGTCCGGGAGCGGATCCAACAAAGCGAAACCGCCCCCTTTCCGCGAGCCGCAAAAGGCCACCTTGGTTGACAGCATACCCTCCGGCTCGGGCTGGATCCACGAGATGAAATATGACGGCTATCGCTGCCTGCTCGCGATCGGCGGCGGCGAGGCCCGGGTCTACACGCGATCGGGTCTCGATTGGTCGGACAAGTTTCCCGAGATCGTAGAGGCGGCGCGCAGCCTCGAAATTGGAACCGCGCTGATCGATGGCGAGATCGTCAAGCTCGACCAGCAGGGCAACACCGGCTTCTCGGCGCTCCAGCAGGCGATCAGCGAAGGCGGGACCGGCCTTACTCTTTTCACCTTCGACCTGCTCGAGCTCGACGGCGAGGACATCGCGCGGCTTCCCAATATCGAGCGCAAGCAGCGGCTGGCGTCGCTGATCGGCGACGGCCGCCCGCCGCTCATTCTCTATGCCGATCATATCGTCGGGCAGGGCGAGAAATTGTACGAGGCAATGTGCGCCGCGGGCCAGGAAGGAATTATCTCGAAGCGCGCCGACGCCCCCTATCGGAGCGCGCGCACCAAGGCCTGGCTCAAGGTCAAATGCGTGCTCCGCCAGGAATTCGTGATCGTCGGCTGGACGCCGAGCGAGAGCAAGGCGCGCGCGCTTCGCTCGTTGTTGCTTGCAGTCAACGCGGAGGGCGAGCTGCGCTATGCCGGCAAGGTCGGCACCGGCTTCTCGATGAGCACGCTCCAGAGCTTGCTTGGCGAGCTGCGCAAACGCGAGGTCAAGCGGCCGCCGGTCGAAGTGCCGCGCGCCGAAGCCCGCGGCGCGCATTGGGTCCGGCCGGATTTGGTCGCCGAGGTCGCGTTCGCCGAGTTCACCTCCGAAGGCGTGATCCGGCACGCCAGCTTCCTTGGCCTGCGCGGCGACAAGGCGGCCGGCGAGGTGGTCGAGGAGCGGCCCGAGCCGGTCGTAAAGGCGGCCCCGGCGCCCTCGTCCGTCAAGATCAGCAATCGCGATCGCATCATCTTTCCCGATTCGGACCTCACAAAGGGGGAGCTCGCCGATTATTATCAGGCGGTCGCCCCGATCATGCTGCCGTGGAGCGCCAACCGGCCAATCAGCCTCGTCCGCTGCCCGCAAGGGCGGGGCAAGAAATGCTTCTTCCAGAAACATGATGCCGGCACATTCGGTCCGCACGTCCATCAGATCCCGATCCGCGAGAGCAAGGGTGGGACCGAGGATTATATCTACGTCGCCGACAGCGACGGGCTGCTGACTTGCGTCCAGATGGGGACGATCGAGTTCCACGGCTG
>JAQGLH010000208.1 GCA_028293005.1 Alphaproteobacteria bacterium | reverse complement strand
TGCGTTCATTCGAAGACCCCTCCTATCAGGTCGTAGATAAGCAGTTTCCGTCGCGCTTTCGAGAGTCAGGCCGCGAGCTTCCAGCGCTCGCCGTCGCGGGCGACCTTGCCGCGTGCCTCGAGGTCGAGAAGATGCGCGAGCACCATTCGACCGGCGGCGGGATAAAGGCGCTTGTCGATGCCCTCGTACATATGTTCGACCATCGCCGGGATAACGGCCTTCCCGCCTTCGACGCAACGCAGGATCTGCCCCTCGCGCTGCCGGCGGTGCGCCATCTGGCTCCGCACCATCGCGCGCGGCTTCTCGACCGCAGGGCCGTGCGCCGGATAATAGATCACGTCTTCGCGGCGCCGGAGCTTGGCCATGCTCGCCATATAGGCGGCCATGTCGCCGTCCGGCGGCGACACCACGGTCGTCGACCAGCCCATGACATGATCGCCGGTGAACAAGGCGCCGCTCTCGCGCAGCGCAAAGCACAGATGGTTGGAGGTGTGGCCGGGCGTCGCAACCGCCTCGAGCGTCCAGCCCGGGCCGGCAATCGTCTCCCCGTCGGCGAGGATGCGGTCAGGATCGTACGCGGAATCGAACGAGGCGTCGGCGCGAGGCCCATCGTCGTCGATCGTCAGGGGTGCGCAGCCGATGATCGGCGCGCCGGTTGCGGCGCGCAGCGGACGGCTCGCAGGCGTGTGATCGCGATGGGTGTGGGTGCACAGGATCGCGACGATCTTCTCCCCGGCGAGACCGGAGACCAGCGCATCGACATGTTCGGGAAGGTCGGGGCCGGGATCGATCACCGCCACCTCGCCGTCGCCGACGACATAGGTCTGGGTCCCGGTGTAGGTGAATGGTGAGGGATTGGGAGCGAGCAGCCGCCGCACCAAGGGGCTCAGCCGCTCCATCCGTCCATAAGCGCCATCGTTCATCACGACCGTGTGGCACCGGACGCGGAAAAAGCCAAACAGGATCGAAATTGTGTCGGGAAAGCTTACGGATGAACGGGCCGGTTACGTTTCGTTACCCATCGTCATGCCTGCTTTGCAGCCATTTCGCGAAACTGGCACGGCGCATGTATATTAATATTGCGTCCACATGGTTCCACCTACAGGGGCGGGCCAGCGCTTCTTTGATCGCGCTGCCCGCCCCGTTCCTTTTGTGGGACCCGCAAAGACAGCTTTCGATTCAGATGTGTCGGCACAGCTTACGACCGACCAGCAGCGTTAACGCCCGTTAGCCATCGTCATGCGCGCTTTTCAGGCATTCCCCCGAATTGGCACGCCTCATGCGTAGTATCAGGCGTCCACATGGTTCCCAACAGGGGCGGGCCAGCGCTTCTTTGATCGCGCTGCCCGCCCCGTCCCTTTTCAGGGACAGGTGGTTTCTCTTCTCATCGATGAAGCGAATGCTGCGACCCCCGACTATCGGTCGAGTCCGGCCGGAGCACGCCGGAGCACGATGGCAGGTCTGGATGCCAGGTCTGGATGTTGGCCGGCGCTGGCATGACTAAGCCGCAATGAGGAGACGAGCGCCCCGCTCCCTCCGCGTGCGGCACAGGTCAGGCGGCGCGGCCGACCTGCTGCTCTTCGAGAAACTGTTGAAGCTCGCCGGTCTCGTACATCTCCATCATGATGTCCGATCCGCCGACGAACTCGCCCTTGACGTACAGCTGCGGGATCGTCGGCCAGTCCGAATAGCTCTTAATCCCCTGGCGGATCTCGGCGTCCTGCAACACGTCGACAGACGCGAACTCGACGCCGAGATGGTCCAGGATCTGGACCGCGCGACTCGAAAAGCCGCATTGCGGGAAAAGGACGCTGCCCTTCATGAACAGCACGACGTCGCTGCCCCGGACGATGTCGTCGATGCGGCTGTCTACGTCGGTCATTGTCATGCTCCCTGGTTCGGTACGGCGGTGGTGAGCTGGAGCGCGTGAAGCACGCCACCCATCCGTCCGCCAAGCGCCTCATAGACGCGCTGATGCTGTCTCACGCGCGGCAGCCCGCGGAAGCTCTCCGCCACCACCCGCGCCGCATAATGATCGCCGTCGCCGGCGAGATCGGTGATCTCGACCGTCGCGTCGGGTATTCCCTTGAGGATCAGGCCCTCGATCTCGTCGGCCGCCATCGCCATCAGCTTATCCCTGCGCCTCGATCAACTGGCGGCGAGCCTCGACCGACTTCTGCTCGAGCGCCTCGCGGATGCGGGCTTCATCGATGTCGACACCGGCCGAGGTGAGATCGCCGAGCAACTTGCGGATCACGTCCTCGTCGCCCGCTTCCTCGAAATCGGCGCGAACGACGTCCTTGGCATAGGATTCGGACTCGACCGTGGTCAGGCCCATCAATTCGGCCGCCCAGGCGCCAAGCAGGCGGTTGCGCCGTGCCGCTACCTTGAACTGCATCTCCTGATCGCGCGCGTACATCGTTTCAAAGGCTCGCTCGCGGTCGTCGAAAGTCGTCATCTCTATTTTGCCCCTTGTGGTTCACTGTGGAGATAAGACGCAGCCACGCCCTATGCAACGGCGCGCTGCGCCGCGGAGGGCCCCAGTGATTAAGCGCTCAGGCGCGAACTCTGGTCTGTCCGGTACCACGCTCAGCCTCGCCGATCGCCTCCTCGCGGATGAGCCGATCGATTTCGCGCCGCACAGCAGACGATCCGCGATCGCCGATCGTGAAGTCGGTGAGGCTGCAGCTGGTCAGGTCGAAGCTGCGCTGCGCCGCTTCGATGATGGGCTTGTCCTCGTCGCCGAACGCGACCCCGCCCATGTGGATGATGGCCGCCGTCACGTCTGCGTCGCCAAGCGCGAAATCGCGGGCGAAGGCCCAGAAATAATGCGTCGAGGTCTCGGTCTGCGGCGTCAAGATATGCGCGCTGGGCACGTGCCAGCCTTCCGATTTCGGCGCGCCCGGCGGGTGGATGCCGAGATCGAGCAGAAGATTGCTCGCGCGGCGCCATTTCATGTTCTGGAACTGATCGACCCGCTCGCTCTTGGTCCAGGCTGCCTTGAACACCGCCGAAGGAGGCAGATCGGGCCACAGGGTGTGGACCGCGATGCCTTCGTCGTCGCGCACGATCTCCGCCACCTCGACCTGGGCGGCACCGGGCGAGCCGACGGTGTCGGGGTGGAGATATTCGGCGTGGGCGAGGTCGAGGAGATTGTCGATGATCAGGCGATAGTCGGCATGGACGAGCGTGTAGCCGTGACCGACGGTGTAACGTTCGGGGCTGTCGAACCACTCGTAGCTGGGTATCGCTAATGGATCGGCGAGCTCGGGATCGCCGAACCACACCCATATCGCGCCGTACTTCTGAGCAGCGGGATAGGATTTAACACGGAGCCGGTCGGGCGGACCCTTGATGTGCGGATTGCGCCGGCAGACACCCGCCGCGTCGAACTCCAGCGCATGGTAGGCGCAGCGGATCCGGTCACCGTGCACACTGCCGAGCGACAGCGGGACGGCACGATGCGGGCATACGTCGCGGAGCGCCACGATTTGGCCTCCATCGGCGCGGTAGACCACGACCGGCTCGTTGAGCATCCGTCGCCCGAGCGGGCCGGCGTTCAGCTCGTGCGCCCAGGCCGCAGCGTACCAGCTGTTGCGAATAAACGTCACGAACCTCTCCCCATGCAGCGTCCGTCCGCGCCTTGCCTCGACGTGGGGTGATCGAATGCTTTCGTCGACACCGCTTCAGGCCGCTTGTTGTTCGATCTCATAATTGTGGACGAAGTCGTCGGGCACCGCGGGTCCCCAGTTCGCGAGCGCGTCTTCCATCCCGTAATTGGTCGGCCGCCAGAGCGCATAATCGTCGATATGATCGATGTCCGAATAATATTCGAACCACGAACCCCAGGGATCCTGAATATAGTGGAAGAAGTTCGATCCGATCGTGTGACGGCCGAAGCCCCAATCGCCCTTGCCGGCCTTGGCGACCAACGCTCTCCCGCCGCGGCCGACCTGATCGGGATCGGCCACCTGAAAGCTGGCGTGGTGGAAGCCGACGCCGGCCGACTTGGCGAAAGCGAGGACATGATGATCGCTGTTCCTCCGCGCGCAACAGAAAGCGATCACATCCTGGGCGCGATCGGAAAGCCCCATGCCAAGCGCTTCGGTGACGAAGGCCACGCTGGCCATCACGTCGGGGCTGAACACCAGGACATGGCCGAGACGCAAGGGCCGGACCGGCGCATAGCTGTTGCCCGGCAGCATCCCGGAGCGGCGCGTGCGGACCAGCCGGCCGGGTGCGTTGATCTCGAACGCCGGAACCGCCGCAAGCTCGGGATCGGCAGGCGCTTCCTGGAGGTGGAGCAGCATGCCGTTCGGATCCTCGACCCACAGGCCCCCATCGCTTGACCCTGCGCCACTTGGTCGTGCGCCGCTGAACCCGGCCGGCGCCGGTACCAGGCGGCCGCCTTCGCTGGCGACCTTGCCGGCGATTTCATCGAGGCGGTCGGCGCGTAGCGTGACGTGATGAAGCCGCTTCGCCGGCCTGCCGCCCAACAGGACCACGCTGTCACGATCCTGTCCCTCGCACCGCAGTCGGGCGACGTCGCCGGCGACCGACGCAACCAGCCCCGCATCGCTGTAGAAACGAACACCCGCGTCGAGATCCGGCACTTCGAGCGTATAGGACAACAGGCCCAGCACTGGCATCTTCACCTCTCCTCAAGCCGGGGGTGATCAAACCGACGTCTCAGGCGCCGGCTCGTTACGCCACCCGGTTTTCTATCATTCCGATCTGCGCAACCTCGCACCGCACCACGTCGCCGGACTTGAGGAAGACCGGCGGCTCCATGCCGACCCCGACTCCCTCCGGCGTGCCGGTCGCGATCAGATCGCCGGGCTCGAGCGTGAAGGCCGTCGAGAGATACTCGATCTGGCTCGCGATCGGGTGCAGCATCAGCGCCGTGTTCGACGCCTGCCGCCGTTCGCCGTTGACATGGCAGGTCAGGTCCAAATTCTGCGGGTCGGGGATTTCGTCGGCGGTGACGATCCAGGGACCGATCGGGCCATGGGTGTCGAACGATTTGCCGATCGTGAATGTCGGCGAATGAAACTGCCAGTCGCGCGCCGACACGTCGTTGGCGACGAAGTAGCCAAAGATATGATCGAGCGCATCGGCCGCCTTGACGGCTTTGGCCCGCTTGCCGATCACGACGCCGAGCTCGACCTCATAATCGAGCTTTTCGGTCACTCCCGGTTCGATCGCGCCGTAGGGATCGTTGAGGCAGCTGACCTGCTTGTTGAACCACAGCTGCTGCTTCGGAGCGCCGACCCCGATCCGCTCCGATTCCTCGAGATGCTTCTGGTAGTTCATTCCGATCGCTAGATATTTGCCCGGCCGCTCGAGAGGGGCGAGCAGCCGCACCGAGGACAATGGCGCGCGCCGCGCCCCCGACAGCGCCTCGCGCGCGGCGCTGAGGCCGGCGTCACCCGCAGCAACGAGCGCGAGCATCGTCGGATAGAAGATACCCGCGCCGGTCAGGTCGGCGATCTCCTCGCCCTCCACTGCACCCAGCCGGACACCTTCCCCTGAGTCAAATCGCGCAAGCTTCATTGGATATCGTTCCCTTCTTCATCACGAGAGCCGGGGTCCGGCATGCCGTTACTTGACGCTTTCGACATGATGTCGTCAATTCCCGGGTGGACGGCCCAGCAGGCGAAGAACACAAGGAATAAACGCAGGAACGGCCAAACACAGGAAGGGATTGGTATGGCCAGAGGCGAGGATGTGCCCCGCTACAACGTGGATTTCTGGTCTGACGAGGTGATCCTCGATCCCTATCCTCATTATGATCGCATGCGGGCGCTCGGCCCCGCGGTCTGGCTCGAGCGAAACAATGCCTGGGCATTGACCACATATGACGCGGTCAAGTCCGCACTGCTGACGCCGGAGGTGTTCTCATCGGCGGCGGGCTGCATGATGAACGAACCGATGAATCAGGCGACGGCGCAGGAGATCATGCTGTGCAGCGACGATCCGCAGCACATGGAAATGCGCCGGCTGTTCGCCAGGCCGCTCAGCCCGCCGGCGATGGCGTCGCTACGGCCTCGCCTCGAGGCGATGGCCGGTGACCGCATCGACGCCCTGATTGCCAAGGGGCGGTTCGAAGCGGTGCGCGAGCTGGCCCATTTCCTGCCGCTGGCGGTCGTCACCGAGCTGGTCGGGCTCGATCCGGAAGGGCGGGAGAACATGCTCCATTGGGCCGCTGGCATCTTCGATGCATTCGGCCCGTTGCCCAACCCGCGCACCGAGGCGGGACTGGAACTGGCGCAGAGCGTTATCGGCTACGTGACCGAACGCGTGAAGCGGGAGAATATGGTGCCCGGCGGGTGGGGCGAAGCCTTGTTCCTGGCGGCCGACCGCGGCGAGATCAGCGAGACGACCGCGCGCATGATGCTGGTCGATTATCTCACGCCCTCGCTCGACACGACGATCAACGCCACCAGCGCCGCGATCGAGCTGTTTGCGGCTAACCCCGCTGAATGGGATAAATTGCGCGCCGATCGCAGCTTGATCCCCCACGCGATCAACGAAGTCATCCGCATCGAATCCCCGATCCGCTCTTTCGCCCGCTGCCTCACGACCGACCAT
>JAQGLH010000198.1 GCA_028293005.1 Alphaproteobacteria bacterium | reverse complement strand
CGCCTTCAAAAGCTCATCTCATCATCGATGTGGCTGAGATCGCCCTCACCATCCGCCCTGATGGCAAGGCGAGAAGCACGTCGGCGGGTGGATTCCGCGCTCCATCAAGGACGTTTCACCCACTCATTCGTGCTTCAAGGCTCGGGTAAAGCAGAAATGCGTTGTCGCGCGCCATCACCCGCAAATCCTCGTCGGTGAACCTCGCGAAATTGCCGATATCGGAGATCGCCGGCGCGATCGTTGATGCAGGCATGTACGGGATGTCGAAGCCGAAGAGCAATTGCGACGGCGGCACCAAATCCAAGAGTCCCCCTAGCTGAGAGGCGGTGGTCGATCCGGTCAGATCATAGTAAAAAGACGCAAAACCCGCCCGGATATGCTCCTTGGAGAGAGATTTACGCCCGCGACCCAAAGGAAAATGGGTTGCCAGTATTTCCACCCTTTCACGAAGGAAGGGCAGAGTGCCGCCAGCATGGGTCGATATCATCCTGATGCGGCTGAAGCGCTCTTTCGCTCCGCTGAAAACCATGTTCGCCAGCATGCGCGTAGAGTTAAACATGAACTCCAAAACCGAGGGGTTCAGGCCGATGTCAGGGTATGGCGCGACGGTCATGGCCGGATGGATGAAGAGTGTGACCGCACGCCGATCCATTTCCATGAACCACGGATCGAAGAATTCCTCACCCAGAAACAGATCATTTACGCTCGTGCTCGTGCTGACTCCGTCCAAGCCAAGATCGTCGAGAGCATATTCCATTTCGCGCAAGGCGGCGTCGATGTCGCGCCCGGGCAATGTCGCCATCGCCCCGAAACGTTGGGGATATCTGGAGACTATGGCCGCCAGCGTTTCGTTGATCCGGCGCGAGACGTCTCGGGCCTCCTGTCCTTGCAGATAATTTGCTGCATCGGGGACGCTGAGGATCACCGCCTGGATATTGTTCGTGTCCATCAAGGCCAATGTGCCTTCGACCGACCAATCAGGTTGGGCGGCAGGGGGTTGCTGTCCGTAAGGCAGAATTGCGTGGGAATGGACATCGATTATGCCGCTGATTGCTCTCATCGCCACTTCCTTCCCGAGGCTCAGCGCCGAAACTGGCACGGTTTTACTGTCGTGTTAACCGAGCTTCGACGCAAACCCGTGTTCGCGGGCGCAGGAGGCGGCTATTTGGCGGCCCGGCGAGCATGGCGAGCTTTTGCCACTGCCGAGCTGGGGCATCTTTGCCGTCGGATCTGGAACCGGCCGTCATCGACCGTCGCTCATGCCGCAACGCCCCGCTCAGCCGCTTCGATCACCGCGATGTCGATCTTGCGCATGGTCATCATCGCTTCCATCGCGCGCTTGGCCGCCTTCCGGTCGGGGTTTGCGATCGCCCTCATCAGCGCGCGAGGCGTGATCTGCCAGGAAAAGCCCCACTTGTCCTTGCACCAGCCACACTCGCTCTCCTGACCGCCGTTGCCGACGATCGCGTTCCAGTAACGGTCGGTCTCCTCCTGGTCATCCGTGTAGACCTGAAAGCTGACGGCCTCGTTGGGCTTGAAATTGGGTCCGCCGTTCAAGCCCAGGAATGCCTGGCCGAGGACCGTGAATTCGACGGTCAGCTCGTTGCCTTCCTTGCCGCCGGGATAGTCGGACGCGGCCTCGTGGGCCGGTCCCACACGGCTGTCGGGAAAGACCGACGCATAGAATTCGGCCGCCTTGCGGGCCTCGCCATGATCGAACCACAGGCACGTCGCGAGTTTCATCGTCACCTCCTACCGGTTTTGCGGAACTCACATAAGTGCTGCCATATTTTGCCATGCTGCGACTCAAGCGGGGAGTGGCGCGGGCGCCTGATCATCGAGGTGGCGGCCGAAGAAGATCTTGAACAATAGGAAGGCCAGGCCCGATCCGACCGCGGTCGCGACGTGGAGCAGCCAGAAGCTGGTCGTCGGCCAGCTCGCGTAGAGGCCGCCGATCCAGCCGACCAGCGAGTTGGCGAAAAAGAAGGCGAGATAATAAAGCCCGATCACGGTCGCGTTGATCGCCTTGGGCGCGACCTTGGCGAACAGCGCCAGCGAGATCGGCAGCATATGCGCGAAGCCGATGCTGTTGAGCAGGTGGAACGCGACCGGCCAGAACAATCCGATCTTCTCGCCCGGCTCCTGCAATGCCGCCGCGGCGACCAGGCACAGGCCGCCGGCGGCGGTGAACGCCGATCCGATCAATATCTTGCCGAGCTCGTCCGGCTCCCAATGGCGCTTGCCCCACCAGCCCCAGAACAGAGCGACGGCGGCAAGGAAGGCCACCGAGACGATGCTGTCGAGCGTGATCAGCCACGTCGTCGGCAGACGCCGGCCGGCGAAGGTGAGGTCGAACTGCTGGTCGCCCCACACCAGATAGGCGTTGAAGATCTGCTGGTTGGTGAGCAGGGCCGCGGCCATCACCGGAATGAGGAGGACCAGCGCGATGACCGCGGCCCAATCCTGGCGCGCGAGCCTGGGTCGATCGGGTCGGGACGTGCGGCGGTCGGC
>JAQGLH010000178.1 GCA_028293005.1 Alphaproteobacteria bacterium | reverse complement strand
GCGGGATTACGGTGATTGCGCGGGCGGCGGTCGCGCTGCGGTTGGTCTGCGCCGGCAGCGGCGAAGCGGCCGTCAGCGTCATCAGGGTCGGCGGCGGCTTGCTGCCGAAGCTGAGGCAGGCGGAAAGCGCCAAGCTGGCGCCAAGAGCGAGGAGGTGACGCAATCGGGTCATTTGCTGGGCTCATAATCGGGGAGTTTGGGTGAACCGAGGATCGATGCGGCCCCTTGCTGATCGACCCGCGTCGTGATCGAGCGGAGCGCGGCGGTCGTGTCGCGCAGGTCCCGCACCAACTGGCCGACTTCGGGGATGGTCTGTTTGGTCAACGCCTGCACGCCGGGCCGAGCGTCGTCCAGCATCGCGTCGAGATTCTTCATGCTCGCTTCAGCGGCCTGGACGGTCTGTCGAAGGTCCTTGATCAGCGGCTGGCCATCTTCGTTGAGCAATCGATCGGTGGTGCCCGCGAGGCGGCTGAGCTGCTCGGCCGCCTGGCCCGCCTGCCGGATTGCGATGCGCGCTTCGGCAAGCGCGGCCGCGATTTCGGGCGAACGGTCGGCGACCGAATTGCTGATCTTCTCGACATTGTCGAGGATGCCCGCGATCGACGCCTGGTTGCGGTCCGAGAGCAATTCGGTCAACCGTTCGGTAAGGGTCGAGACCCGCTCGAGCAATTCGGGCGCGCTGCTCAGCAATTGGCCGAGCGCGCCGGGCTTGGCCGGAATCACCGGCACACCATAAGGCCCGGGCTGGGTGATCGGGGGGGCGCCCTTGACGGCGCCATCGAGCTGGATCTGCGACACGCCGGTGAAGCCGACGCCCTCGATGGTCGCGGTCGTGCCCTGCAGCACCGGCGTGCTCGACCGCACCACGATCCGCACGCGCACGAACTCGGGGCTGTTGGGCTCGAGATTGATCGATTGGACCTGCCCGACCGGCACGCCCGAGAATGTCACCGCCGATCCCTTGGCGAGACCGTCGACGGCCTGTTTGAAGAAGACGTCATATTCCTTGTCGGCGTCGCCCGACGCCTGGCTCAGCCAGATGATGAACGCGAGCACGGCGACGATCAGCGCGAGCACGACGCCGCCGACGAGGATGTGGTTGGAGCGGGTTTCCATCAGACCTCACTGCCCTTCGCGTCCGTCGTCGCTGCCGCCGCCCGCCCTCGGGGACCACGAAAATATTCTTGTATCCATTCGTGGTCCAAAGCCAGCAATTCCTCAATCGTTCCAACCGCGACCACCTTCTTGTCGGCGAGCACAGCAACGCGGTCGCAGATCGCGTAGAGCGTGTCGAGGTCGTGCGTGATCAGGAAAACGGTCAAGCCGAGCGCATTGCGAAGCTGCACGATCAGCTCGTCGAACGCGGCCGCGCCGATCGGATCGAGGCCCGCGGTCGGTTCGTCAAGGAACAGCAGCTCGGGATCGATCGCCAGCGCGCGGGCGATGCCGGCTCGCTTGCGCATTCCGCCCGACAGCTCGGACGGAAACTTGGGGCCTGCCTCGGCGCCAAGCCCGCTCATCACGATCTTGTAGCCGGCGATCTCCTCGAGCAGCCGCGGATCGATGCGGGGATAATATTCGCGCACCGGCACCTGGACGTTTTCGGCGACGGTCAAGGTCGAGAAGAGCGCGCCGCTCTGGAAGAGGATGCCCCAGCGCTTGCGGATATCCTTGAGCTCTTCCTCGTCGCGACCGATGATGTCCTCCCCGAACACCCTGATCTCGCCCGCATCGGGCTGCTGAAGGCCGATGATCGAGCGCATCAGCACCGATTTGCCGGTCCCCGAGCCACCTACCACGCCGAGGATTTCGCCGCGGCGCAGCGTCAGGTCGAGACCCTCGTGCACGACCTGATCGCCGAAGCTGTTGCGGAGCCCCATGACCTCGATGACGGGCTCATCGCGCGCAGGTCCTCGCTCGCTCACGGCCAGCCGATCGAGGTGAAGAAGACGGCGAAGAAGGCGTCGAGGACGATCACGAGGAAGATCGCCTGGACGACCGCGGCGGTGGTCCTGAGGCCGACAGACTCGGCATTGCCTTCGACCTGCATGCCCTGGAAGCAGCCCGCCATCGCGATGATCAGCCCGAACACCGGCGCCTTGATCAGCGTCTGCCAGAGATCGGTCATCGGCACGACCTCGCGGATGCGCTGGACGAAGGTCACCGGCGGGATGTCGAGGGCGAGCCAAGTGAACACGCCGCCGCCGAGCACCGCCATCATCGCCGCATAGAAGCCGAGCATCGGCATCATCAGCACGGTCGCGATGACTCGGGGAAGCACAAGCGCTTCCATCGGCGAAACGCCGATCGTCCGCATCGCATCGACTTCCTCGTTGAGCTTCATCGACCCGATCTGCGCGGCGAAGGCGGACCCCGAGCGGCCGGCCACCATGATCGCCGTCATCAGCACGCCAAGCTCCTTGACCGAGCTTCGTCCGATGAGGTTGATCGTGAACACCTCGGCCCCGAACTGACGCAGCTGCACCGCGCCTTGCTGGGCGATGACGATGCCAACCAGAAAGCTCATCAGGCCGATGATCGGGAGCGCGTGGACGCCAACCACCTCGAATTGCTGGACGACGGAGTTGAAGCGGAAGCGGCGCGGGTGGGTGATCACTGCCCAGCTCGAGATCAGCAATGCGCCGAAAAAGCCGAGCAGCCCGACCAGAGTGCGCCCTGCGAGAATCGTCGCGGTGCCGATCTGGTCGAGCACGCGGTAGAGCGGCGGCGTGCGGTCCGGCCGCATCTTGACGAGCTGGTCGGCCTTGCCGACCTCCTCGAGCAGGCCGGTTTGCCGCTCGGTCGCGCCCGTCAGCTCGGCGCGATGGTCGCGTATCAAACGGTGGATCAGCCACGCGCCGACCGTGTCCATCGCCGCGATGTCGGACAGATCGATCACCAGCCGGTCGCTGCCGATCGCGCTCAGCCGTTGCGGAAGGTCATCGATATGACTGAGCGTCAAAGCGCCGTGGAAGCGCAGCACGCGCCGATCCCCCTCATCGCTCAGGCTGAAATCGGCGGGCGAATTCATGCGGCGGACACTGCTGCAATAAAATCCGCGGGGCAAGCCTTATGGAGGGGGTTTGGGCTGATCGGGTGCCCGCGCTTCGTTCGGACTCCTGCCGTCAATCCATTGCGGTGGTGGACAAGCGGCGCACGCTATGCTTGCCGGGCCGCGATGAAAAGCGCGCTCGCCATCTACGACATGGACCGGACGATCACCCGTCGCGCCACCTACACGCCGTTCCTGATCCATGCCGCGCTTGCGCTCGCGCCATGGCGGCTGCTGCTCATGCCCGCCGCGCTGCTCGCGATGGCCGCTTACGGGCTCAAGCTGATCGAGCGCGGACGGCTGAAGGAGATCAACTACCGGCTGCTGATCGGCGGGGCGATCGCACCCGAGCGGCTCGAGCCGGTCATCCAAAGCTTCGCCGACCGGCAGATAGCGGCCAACATCCTGCCCGGCGCACGCGCCAGCATCGCCGCGGATCGGGCGGCGGGGCGGCGGCTGGTGATGGCGACCGCATCCTA
>JAQGLH010000150.1 GCA_028293005.1 Alphaproteobacteria bacterium | reverse complement strand
CGCGGCGCGGATGACCCCCGAGCGGGTCGAGGAGGAATTGTTCGGGGTGGAGGAGGGCGACGAACTGGTCCGCCCCGGCCTGCTCGAGCAGGCGCATGGCGGCACCCTGTTTCTCGACGAGATCGCCGACATGCCGATCCCGGCCCAGGCGAAGATCCTTCGCGTACTGACCGACCAGAGCTTCACGCGCGTCGGCGGCCAGCGCGTGGTCAAGGTCGACATGCGCGTCGTCTCCTCGACCGCGACCGATCTTGCCGAGGAGATCGCCGCGGGACGTTTCCGCGAGGATCTGTTCTACCGCCTCAACGTCGTTCCGCTGCATTTGCCCGCGCTGGCCGACCGGCGCGAAGACATTCCCGAGTTGATCAACCATTTCGCGGCCCGATACGCCGCCGAGCAGCGCTTCCCGACGCCCAATTTCTCGTCCGACGCGGTCGCGGCGCTGCAGGCTTACGACTGGCCGGGCAACGTGCGCCAGCTGCGCAACGTGATCGAGCGCACGATCATCCTGGCGCCCGGTGCCCGCAAGGGCGCGATCGAGATCGACATGCTGCCGCCCGAGATCATCAACGATCAGGCCCAGCTCAGCCCGGGAGAGGCGGTCAAGGCGATCATGGGAACGCCGTTGCGCGAGGCGCGCGAGACGTTCGAGCGCGAATATCTGCGCGTCCAGATCCGCCGTTTCTCCGGCAATATTTCGCGGACCGCGACCTTCATCGGCATGGAACGCTCGGCGCTCCACCGCAAGCTCAAGGCGCTGGGCATCGGCGAAACCAAGGGCGAGGAGGGGGACAAAAACTGATTTGTCCGATTGATCGCACCACAGTGGAACTAGTTCGGCGGTGAAGCTATAAGACAGCGCGACGCACCGCGGGGTGCCCGCAGGCCGCCTGCCTGCCAATAAGGAGAAAGGCGATGGCCGATAAGGTCAACAACCTTCAGGATATGTTCCTCAACACCCTGCGTCGGTCGAAGACGCCGGTCACCATGTTTTTGGTGAAGGGCGTCAAGCTCCAGGGGATCATCACCTGGTTCGACAATTTCTCGGTGCTGCTGCGCCGGGACGGACAGGCGCAACTGATCTACAAGCATGCGATCTCGACGATCATGCCGTCGCAGGCGCTCGACCTCGGCGATGTCGAGCGGCTCTTCGCCGAACAGGTCGAGAAGAAGAAGCCGGCGTTGCTCCAGGAAGTGTTCCTGACCGCGGTCCGCCGCGCGCAGGAGCCGGTCACGATGTTCCTGATCAACGGCGTCATGCTCCAGGGCGAAATCGTCGCGTTCGACCTGTTCTGCATGCTGCTCCAGCGCGACGGCCTGTCTCAGCTCGTCTACAAGCATGCGATCTCGACGGTTCAGCCGGAAAATCCGGTCAACTTCGTCGAGCAAGCCGAGGATTCGGCTGGCTGATCATGTCGGACAATTTTTCCGAGGCTGACGTTAGCCGCGGCGCAAAGGCTGTGATCGTGGTCCCCGACCTCGGCGGCGCCGTTGCGCGCGACAGCGAGGCCCGTCTCGATGAGGCGGCGGGGCTTGCCGAGGCGATCGGCATCGTCGTTGCCGAACGTCTCTTCTTTCGCGTGCGTGCGGCCAAGGCGGCCACTTTGTTCGGCAAGGGCCAGGTCGAGTCGATCGCGGCTGCGGTCGCGCAAAGCGGCGCCGAGCTGCTGATCGTCGACGCGGCGATTACTCCGATCCAGCAGCGCAACCTCGAGACCGCGACCAAGGCGAAGGTGATCGACCGCACCGGGCTCATCCTCGAGATTTTCGGCGAGCGCGCGGCAACCTCCGAAGGCAGGCTGCAGGTCGAGCTCGCGCATCTCGACTATCAGGCGGGGCGCCTGGTGCGGTCCTGGACCCACCTCGAGCGGCAACGCGGCGGGTTCGGCTTCCTTGGCGGCCCCGGCGAGACCCAGATCGAAGCCGACCGGCGGCTGATCCGCGACCGCATCGCCAAGCTGAAGCGCGAGCTCGACCAGGTCGCGCGCACCCGCGGGCTGCACCGCGCCCGCCGGCAAAAGGCGCCGTGGCCGGTGATCGCGCTGGTCGGCTATACCAATGCCGGCAAATCGACCCTGTTCAACCGCCTGGCCAACGCCAGCGTAATGGCCGAAAACCTGCTGTTCGCGACGCTCGACCCGACGATGCGCGAGATCGCGTTGCCGGGCTTCGACAAGGCGATCCTCTCGGACACGGTCGGGTTCATCTCCGATCTTCCCACCCAGCTGGTCGCGGCGTTCCGAGCCACGCTCGAGGAGGTCGTCTCGGCCGACCTCATCATCCACGTCCGCGATATCGCGCACGAGGACAGCGAGGCTCAGCGCGAGGATGTCGAGCAGGTGCTCGCCGACATCGGCCTTGTTTCCAGCCCAAGCGAAGGCGGGGCTCCACTGATCGAGGCGTGGAACAAGGTCGATCTGCTTCCCCCCGAGCAGCGCGAGCGCGTCGAGGCGGAAGCCGCGCGTAAGGAGGACGTCGTCCCGATCTCGGCGCTGACCGGCGACGGCGTCGATCAACTCCTCAAATGGGCCGCTGAGCGTCTGCGCGCGGGAAGCAAGCTCAGGCGATTGACCATCCCGGTGCAGGACGGCGAAGCACTGGCTTGGCTCCATGCCAACAGCGAGGTGGTCGAAGAGCATCACATCGGCATGGAAACTGAGCTCGAAGTCAGGATATCGGACGAGAATTGGTCACGATTTCAAGTTCTTCAGCGTGTACTCTAATATCGAATAGAAATTCGCACGCGACCAGGCCATCATACCGCACGACTGCTAACGCTGGTATCGGCGGAGAACGAGCGGCCTTCGCCAAGGGCAGGCGAAGCGGTGCGTCGATCAAGTCTCGCGCTTCGCGACCTGCCAAAGTGCCTCGAGCTCCTTCAGATCCATCTCGCTGAGCGGCCGCTGGGCCATCTGCTCGACGGCGCGAAAGCGGGTCTCGAACTTGGCGACGGCGTCGCGGAGCGCGGCTTCGGGGTCGATGCCGAGGTGTCGTGCGTGGTTGACGACGGAGAAGAGGAGGTCGCCCAGTTCGCCGACCCGCTCATCGTGCGACTGCGCCTCGTCGAGCTCGGCCAGTTCCTCGTCGATCTTGGCACGCGGCCCGCTGGCATCGGGCCAGTCGAAGCCGCCCCGCGCAGCACGTTTCTGGATCTTTTCGGCACGCTTGAGAGCGGGCAGCGCGAGCGCGACGCCGGCGAGGAGGCTTGGATCCCGCTTCTCGCTGCGCTCGGCCGCCTTGAGCGCTTCCCAGCCGGGGCTTTCGGACTGATCGCCGAACACGTGCGGGTGACGCCGCACCATCTTGTCGCAGATCGACGCCATGACGTCATCCAGCGTGAAAAGTCCCAATTCCTGTGCAATTCGAGCATGATAGACGACCTGAAGCTGGAGGTCGCCAAGCTCATCCTGAAGCTCGGCCATGTCGCCGCGCGCGATCGCGTCCGCGACTTCATAAGCTTCCTCGATCGTGTAGGGCGCGATCGTCTCGAACGTCTGCTCACGGTCCCAGGCGCAGCCGCCGTCCGGGTCTCGCAACCGCCGCATGATCTCGGTCAGGCGGGGAAGATCGGCACCCGTCGGATCGACCCGATCCTTATCCATGTCGCTTCGCGCAAAGCTGTGAGGGGAAAGGGCGCATCGGCATCATCTCGCATCGAATAATGCCTGGCTCTACAGCGAACCACGAGGCTTGCCATCCCCTCGCTGACCCGACGAGCCAGCTTGGCCACGAGGCTGCGCCCTGACGAAAGGGAGGAGGGGGCGGCAGGCCCGAATTCAGGTCGCGCCGGACGCGCTCAGCGCCTAAGGATCCGCGAAAGCAATACTGACGGACGCGACGGGTGGAAAGCACAGGGCAATCAATCTCCGATCGAGATCCGGGCGCACCGCGCCGCTCGCTTCGCGTCGCATGCAAGTCACCCGGCGTGCCCGAGATATTCCGCTCGATTCAGGGGGAAGGGCGGCATGTCGGCCGGCTGCGGACCTTTCTGCGGCTGTCGGGCTGCAATTTGCAATGCAGCTGGTGCGACACCCCCTATACGTGGAATTGGGAGGGCACCTACTGGCCCGACATCGATGGTGCGCCCGATCCGTTGCCGAAATTTCGGCAGGACAACGAGATGGTGGTGCTCACGGTCGACGACATCGCCGCTCGCGTGCTCGCGCTTCCCGCCGAGGGCCTCGTCATCACCGGCGGCGAGCCTCTCGTCCAGAAGCGCGGGCTGCTCGCGCTGATCTCGCGCCTCAGCGCGGCGCGCCAAGAGCTGCTGATCGAGATCGAGACGAATGGCACGATCGCGCCCTCGGCTGATCTCGCAGCCGCCGTCGACCTGTTCATGGTGTCGCCCAAGCTCGATCACGCCAGGAACCGCAGCGACAGCGCGATCCGTGCCGACGCCATGACGTCATTCGCATCGATGCCCAATGCGATGTTCAAGTTCGTCGCAGGATGCGAGGCCGATGTCGTCGAGGCCGCCGAGCTCGCGCGAAGGTTCGGCATCGCCGCGAGCCGCGTCTATGTCATGCCGCTAGGCACCGACAGCGCGGCGATCGTCCGCACCGGCGCTTCGCTGATCGGCGCGGTGACCGCACACGGGTTCAGCTATTCGGACCGGCTTCACATCCACCTGTTCGGCGAAAAAAGAGCCACCTGAGCAAGACCTGCCACGCGGCGGATCGCATCGGCGACCTCATAGGCTTCCTCGATCGTGCAGGGCGCGATCGTCTCGAACGTCTGAACACGGTCCCACGCGCAACCGCCGTCGGGATCGCGCAGGCGCCGCATGACCTCGATCAGGCGAGCAAGAACCCGATCGAGCGTCAGCCATCTTGCCGGGACATAGTCATGGCTCCACCGCGGTTCGGGAAGAGGGGTCTCATGCGCCCTTCTCATGGCGCCGCTTCGGACTTGCCACTGAGCTGCGGCGCGGCTGGAACAATGGATCCGTTCGGCGTCGCGACTCTCCTCGCTGGCGCTGAAGCGACATTCGTCTATGATATGAGCTGTGGGGCGCTTCCGCTTGACCCAGGGCCGTAAACGCCTGGGCCCCCTCCAGTGCATGCTTGGCGAGAACCAGGGGACGACGCGGGGGGACGGCATGTGGCTGCTCGACAAGATGCTGGCGGGCTATGTCAAAAAGGGTGAGCTGACCGTCGTCACGCACGACGGTAGAACCTATCGCTACGGCTTCCCTGACCCGCAATTCGCGCCGGTCACGGTGCGCTGCGCGGGGTGGCCGCTGGGAGCCTTTAAGCTCAGCGCTGGAGGACAAGACGATCCGGCGAAGGCGGGAAGGATCGGGCTCCGCGCTGTCATTTTTCAGCCACTGCGCGGGAACGGGTACGGCGTTGAACAGGAGATACTGGCATGAAGTACATGATCAGCTGGATGGAGCGTCCGCAAGGCTCCGCCATGGAATATGAACGGGCCCAGCAACGGATCCTCGATGTGTTCCGCAAATGGGAAACTCCCGCCAATTTCAAGATCGAGATGTTCGTGATCCGCGTCGGCGACTGGGGCGGCTATATGCTGGCGGATTGCGACGACCCGGTCGCCGTGCACAAATTCTGCTCGATGCTCCCGGCGTTCGAATTCCAGGCGCGACCCGTCATTCCGATCGAGGACGCCGTGC
>JAQGLH010000111.1 GCA_028293005.1 Alphaproteobacteria bacterium | reverse complement strand
ATCGAGCTAAGTCATTGAAAAGATGGTGACCCTTACGAGAATCTAACTCGTGTTTTCGCCGTGAGAGTATGACGACCCGCTTGCGAGGCGTCGGCGGGATTGGATTCGCCAATGCCGTGCTCACCGGCCCTTGAAGGCGGGGAGTAGGACGAACGTCTGGCCAGGCCAAACAGCTCTGTAATGGGGTCGCTGTCGACAAGCCGCGGGTTCGAGAGCTTAGCCGCGATAACGAAGTGCGTCGATCAAGACCGTGAGGGCCGGCGATTGCTGCCGACGGCTGGTATAATAGAGATGATAACCTGGAAAAGGCGGACACCAATCCTCCAACACCTGCACCAGCGCCCCCGATTGCAGGTCAGCTCGAACCTGGTCTTCCATCACGTAAGCCAGTCCAAGGCCAGCAAGCGCGCCCTGGCGCTGGAGCGCGACGTTGTTGACGACCAGCTGACCGCCCACCCGCACGTTGATGGTCCTGCCTTGGTTTTCGAGATCCCAGACCGCAGTGCCGCCATCAGGACGGAAACGCAGCCCGATGCAATTGTGGTCAGCTAGTTCCTGCGGAGTTCGGGGCACGCTCTTGCTTGAAAGATAGGCTGGTGCTCCGACGACGGCCATGCGCAACTCGGGACTGATCCGCACGGCAATCATGTCCTGTGCGAGCGTCTCGCCGAGCCTTACGCCCGCATCAAAGCCCTCCGAGACGATGTCGACGAAGCCGTTGTTGACGCTGATCTCCACGTTCAGGTCCGGATACTCCGGTAAGAGCCTAGCTAGCGCTGGGAGCAGGATCGTTTCGGCCGGATGATCGCCGATGCTGATCCGCATGGTGCCCGACGGCTTGTCGCGAAGCTCGCTCAGGCCCTGCAGTTCCGCATCGACCTCGTCAAAGCGTGGCCCGACCTGCTGCAGCAATCGGTCTCCGGCTTCGGTCGGCGAGACGCTGCGGCTCGTGCGGGTGAGCAGGCGCACGCCAAGCCGCTCCTCCAGCTTTCGGATGGTGTGGCTGAGCGCCGAGGGCGACACGCCCAGTTGCGCCGCTGCACGGGTGAAGCTGCGTTCCCGTGCAACGGCCAGAAAGGCCACCAGATCACCCATGGTCTCGCGTCTCATCTATGAGCCTCATTCAGTGCCGCATACGGATCTTGCCATCTAATTGAATGAATGCGCGCGGACTAGATAGGGCGTCACGCACTGAGGAAGCTTATGACCAACCATCCTGCACATTTTGGCGAGACCGCGCCGCCGCCTGCCTCGTCATGGGGAGCCGTCTTCGCTCTCACGCTGTGCGTATCGACCTTGGTCGCCGCCGAGTTCATGCCAGTCAGTCTCCTGACGCCGATGGCGGCCGATCTCCACCTCACCGAGGGACAGGCCGGCCAGGCAATCTCCGTGTCGGGCGTGTTCGCGGTCTTCACCGCCCTGTTCATCGCCAAGATCAGCCAAGGCATCGATCGCCGCGCGTTGCTGCTGGCGCTCACCGGCCTGATGCTGCTGTCGGGCGTCATCGCTACTTTCGCGCCAAATTTCCCGATCCTGCTCATTGGCCGAGCGCTGCTTGGCGTGGTGATAGGCGGCTTTTGGTCGATGTCGGCGGCGACCGTCATCCGTCTCGTCCCGGAGAAGGACGTGTCACGCGGGCTTGCCGTGCTCAATGGCGGCAACGCGCTCGCCACGACCCTTGCTGCGCCGCTCGGCAGCTTCTTCGGCCAGTACATTGGCTGGCGCGGCGCGTTCTTCGCCATCGTACCGCTCGCCGCCGCTACCCTGCTATGGCTGTTCGCCACGCTTCCATCGATGCCCGGCAGGTCCGGAGAACGGGTTGCCGGACCGATCGGCGTGCTGCTGCGTCCCAACGTTGCTTGGGGGATGGCGGCGGTCGCCCTGTTTTTCATGGGCCAGTTCACCTTGTTCACCTACCTGCGCCCGTTCCTTGAGACAGTGACCGGGGTTGAGGGCGCGATGCTCTCCGCGATGCTGCTGGTCCTGGGGGTAGCGGGCCTCGTCGGCACCTATGTGATCGGGGGGATCGTGGAGACGCACCTCTATCGCCTGTTGGTTGCCCTGCCGCTCGCCATGGCGGTTATCGCGATCGCCCTGGTCGCGACTGGAACGTCGGCGCCGGTGGTGACGGCCTTGCTCGCCGCATGGGGACTTCTGGGCACGGCCGCGCCAGTTGCCTGGTGGACCTGGCTGAGCAAGACCCTGCCCGACGATGCCGAAGCGGGCGGCGGCTTGATGGTCGCAGTGGTCCAAATCGCCATCACCGCCGGCGCCGCCGGTGGAGGCCTGCTCTTTGATGCGACCGGCTACGAAGCGACCTTTACCCTCGGCGCCGCGATCCTCGGACTCTCGGCCTTGGTCGCTTTCCTCGGCTGGCGGGCGGTCGCGGGCGAGCGCGCCCGGGCAGATACCCTCAGCCCTTCATACTGAACCTAGGAGTATTTCAGATGCGAACTCGAAAAATGCCCGCCGATACGGCCAAGACCGGCCGCCACACCGTGCTGGCGCTCGGCGCCGTCGTGCTCGCCATGCTCCCTCTCGCAACTCTCACGACAGCAAAGGCCCAGGATATGTCGAACGGCGCCAACAACTTCTACGTCAGCGATAAGGTCACGATGCAGAAGGTCACCTTCAAGAACCAGTATCAGATGACCGTGGCAGGCAATCTCTATGTTCCGAAGAACCTCGATCGGAGCGCACGTCACGCCGCCATTGTCGTCAGCCACCCGATGGGGGCGGTGAAGGAGCAGAGCGCCAACCTGTACGCCACCAAGATGGCCGAGCGAGACTTCGTCACGCTGTCGATCGACATGCCCTTCTGGGGCGAAAGCGAAGGTGCTCGCAACCGTGTTTCCCCGGACATGTATGCCGAAGCGTTCAGCTCGGCGGTCGATTACCTCGGCACGCAGGCGTTCGTCGATCGCGACCGTATCGGGGTGATCGGAATCTGCGGCAGTGGCAGCTTCGCGATCAGCGCCGCCAAGATCGATCCCCGGCTGAAAGCGATTGCCACCGTCAGCATGTACGACATGGGCGCCGCCAACCGGAACGGGCTCAAGAAGAGCGTCACGCTTGAACAGCGCCGCCAGACCATCACGGCGGCTGCCGAGCAGCGTTACGTCGAGTTCGCCGGCGGCGAAACGAAGTACACCAGCGGCACGCCCGATGAGCGGACCGGTGACCCGATTGGCGACGAGTTCTATGACTTCTACCGCACGCCGCGTGGTCAGTTTACTCCTGCGGGGCAGTCGCCCGAACTGACCACCCACCCCACGCTGACCAGCAACGTCAAGTTTCTCAACTTCTATCCGTTCAACGATATCGAGACGATCTCCCCACGGCCAATGCTGTTCATCACCGGATCGGAAGCGCACTCGCGTGAGTTCAGCGAGGACGCCTACAAGCGGGCCGCTGAGCCGAAGGAGCTCTACATCGTTACCGCTGCAGGCCATGTCGATCTCTACGATCGGGTGAACATGATTCCCTTCGATAAGCTCACCGCGTTCTTCAAAGAGAAGCTTTGATATGGCGGGAACTCGCCATCGCGCCGCACTGTTAATCACCATCTGCCTCGCTTCCGCCGCTGCGGCCGAGTCAGGCAAGGAGCATCCTTCCATGGAAATCACTCGCAAGGCGGACCTCCAGACCGTCGCAGGTCCCGAAGCATTCTTCACCGGCAAGGTCACGATCACCGGGCAGTTCCAGCGGCCCGAGCCATCCCGCGTCGGCGGCGCATTCGTCCGCTTCGAGCCAGGCGCACGCACGGCCTGGCATACGCATCCGGCGGGGCAGACCCTGGTCGTGACGGAGGGCGTCGGTTGGACCCAGGTCGAAGGTGGTCCCAAGCTGGAGTTCTATGCCGGCGATGTCCTGTGGTGCCCAGCCGAGCACAAGCATTGGCACGGCGCCACGCCGCACGAGGCAATGACCCACATCGCCATCCAGGAGTCGGTCAACGGAACGCCCGTGACCTGGATGGAGCAGGTCACCGACGAGGAATATCTCGCGCCATTAGCGCAAGGCTGAAAGCCGCAACCTCCGCAAATTCGAAGGCAATCGTCATGATACTCGAAGAGACGTTTACCCTATCCAACGGGGTCAGGATCCCGAAACTGGGGTTCGGCACCTGGATGATTCCCGATGAGGAGGCCGCACACATCGTGCGATCTGCAGCCGAGGTCGGCTACCGCCATATCGACACCGCCCAAGCCTATGCGAACGAGCGCGGCGTGGGCGAAGGCTTGCGCGCCAGCGGCATCGCTCGCGACCAGTTCTTTGTGACCACCAAACTCGCGGCCGAATGCAAGAGCTACCCCGAGGCCAAGGACCGGATCGACGGATCGCTGCAGGCGCTTGGCCTCGAGCACATCGACATGATGCTGATCCATAGCCCCCAGCCGTGGGCGGAGTTCAGGCAGGGCGAGCACTATTTAGAGGGCAATCTAGAGGCTTGGCGGGCGCTTGAAGAGGCTTATGGCGAGGGCAAGCTTCGCGCCATCGGCGTCTCGAACTTCGAGCGCGTCGACCTCGACAACATTCTCGACGGCGGCACCGTCGCGCCGATGGCCAATCAGATCCTCACCCATGTCGGCAACACGCCATTCGACCTGATCGACTATTGCCGATCCAAGGGCATCCTGGTCGAAGCCTATTCTCCTGTTGCCCACGGTGCCGTGTTAGAGAACGCGCGGCTTCGCGCCCTGGCTGGGAAGTATGAGGTCAGCGTAGCTCAGCTCTGCATTCGCTACTGCCTCCAGCTCGGATTGCTTCCCCTGCCGAAAACAACCAACCCCGCGCACATGCGGGACAATGCTGGCGTAGACTTCGAGATCTCCGGCCCGGACATGGAGGCCTTGAAGAGCCTCGAGGACGAGACGGACTACGGCGCAGCGAGCATTTTCCCTGTCTTCGGCAGAAGTAGATAGGCCACCGGCCACTCAGGCAAGATCGTCGAACAGATTCGATCCACGGTTTGACGAATTAGATGGCATGAAAAACAAGGGCGGCGCTCCCGTGATGGAGGCCGAAAGCCGCCGGTCAGGAATGGGCCAAAACTTCCCCTCCACCACCCGCTGGCGCCGGATCTAGGGCTCCGCATTGGCCGCGGCGGCGCGGCGCTCGGCCCACCATTGGCGAAGCATCGCCTGCGTGCACCCGGTCTGGCCGCCGGTTCCGACGACCAAGCAACTGTCGGGGCGCGAGAAGCGGCTCTCTTCCTCGAGACCGGCCCAGCGCGCTGCCCAGGATGTGCTCGGCGCGTCTGTCCTGGGCTTGTCACGCAAGCTCTTTGGGATCCTGTAGCGTTCGTTCTCAGGTCGCCGCGCGCAGACGACGATCTCATCCCCCTTGCCCTTGGGGCAGGGATCGTTTCCGTAGACGATCAGGCTGGCTGTTCTGTGCTCGACCGGCGCTGCCAAGGCCGGGGTGGATGGAAGGATGCAGGCCACGACGAGCGACGACAGTAGGAGGTTTTTCAAATCACACCCAATATGCCGGAGCGACCCGGTACACCGCAGCCCCGGACCGTACGACGCGGCGGGCACGGCAGGTTGGGCCGAGTTTGATGAACCACGGATGACGCGCGGCGCAACGCTCCTCGAAAGTCCGCGAAAGGGCCGTGCGCGTGGCGAGGCGCCCGGCTGGCCATGGGGCTGTTCGCGCCCACCACTTCTGCCGTAGCACGACCAGCTGTGTGAAGTGCGCAGGCAGGTTCGCGCGCACGAACGAGCTGTCGGCGGGAAAGGGCGAGACTTCCCATTATGGACACTTCCACGATCCTCATGATCGCCGCGCTGATGGCGCTGGCAGCGGCACTCTACACCTCCGTGGGCCATGCGGGTGCATCGGGTTACCTGGCGATCATGGCGTTGTTCGCGGTGGCGCCTGCGACAATGCGGCCGACGGCGCTTGTCCTGAACATCGTCGTCGCCAGCTTCACCACCTTTCGCTTCGCCCGCGCCGGACAGATCAACCCACGGCTGCTCGCGCTTTTCGTGCTGGGCGCGGTCCCGGCCGCTTTCGTCGCGGGAGGGGTGACGTTACCCGCGGGAACCTATCGCCCGATCGTGGGAATAGTGCTGTGGGTGGCAGCCTTGCGGCTGCTTTGGCCGAGGGAATTGGCCTCGCTGAAAGCGCCGAAGCAGCCACCGCCGATCGTCGCGATCGGGAGCGGCGCGGGGATCGGATTCCTGTCGGGCCTGACGGGAACCGGCGGGGGCATCTTCCTGAGCCCGCTCATCTTGTTCTTCGGGTGGGAGTCGGTTCGAAAGACATCGGGGACTTCCGCCGGGTTCATTCTCTGCGTCTCGATCGCCGGGCTCGCCGGCAATCTGAGCAGCGTCGGCGGGCTGCCCCGCGAATTGCCCTATTTCGTGGTGGCCGTCGCGACCGGCGCCCTGGCCGGCACCAAATTGGGCTTGTCGATCTTGCCGGTACCCCGCTTGTTGCAGGCTCTCGGCTGCGTTCTCGTGATAGCGGGTGCCAAGCTCATCTTCACCTGAGCGGCATCATCGGCAAACAAACCGCCGGCTTTGCTCCCGTGGCCTTTTTCCGGCGACCTAATGATCTGGCGCGGCGCTCCGATCGCTCCGCGTCGGGAGATCGAAGGACCTCAGCGATTGTCTCGACCAGGCACCAGCGCATCGCCCAGCGCCTTGTCGAGCGCGATCGCGAGCGCCTCTAGCCGGTAGGGTTTGAAGACAACTGGCAGG
>JAQGLH010000103.1 GCA_028293005.1 Alphaproteobacteria bacterium | reverse complement strand
GACGTCCCGGGAATGTTGCCGCCGGACGGCCTGGTTTATGTCCAAGGTTGTTCGGGTGAGTCCCGGCTGATCGCCGATGCCGTCATGAAGGCCGGCGAGGCGCTTGGACCGATTACGTTCACCGGGATCTTCGTGCCCGGGCTCAACCGCTGCACCTATGTGGCCAATGCCGCCTGCCGCACCCGCACCTTCTTCATGACCCCCGAACTGCGCGCGGCCGAGGGGCAGGTCGACTTTCTGCCGCTCTGCTATCAGGACGTACGGGCGCATCTTGGCGCCGCGCCGATTGGTGCGGCCTTGTTCCAGGTCGCTCCGCCCGATGCGAATGGCCTGTGCAGCTTCGGCCCCGTCGCCGACTTCCTGCCGGACCTGTGGGAGCGCATTCCGCTGCGGATTGCCCATGTGAACCCCTCGCTTCCCCGCACCTCCGGCCCGGCGATTCCGGTGGAGGCCCTCGCAGCGGTGATTGAGCAAGAAGAGGCGCTTGCCGGATCAGATGAGGGCGCAGGAGATGCCGTCGCAGCTCTGATCGCGGACCATATCGCTCATCTGGTCCCGGAAAACGCAACGCTTCAAACTGGGCTCGGCAAGATCCCAGGCGCCGGCTTGCGCGCGCTGCGCGATCGGCGGGGCCTACGGATCCACTCGGGGCTGATCGGCGACGCCGTGCTCGATTTGCTCGAAGCCGGCGCGCTTGCCGCCGAAAATCCGATCACTGCCGGCGTCGCGATCGGCAGCGAGCGCCTCTATTCCGCCATCGCCAACCCCGCCTTCGCCTTCCGGCCTGTCTCCTACACGCACGATCCTCGCGTGATCGCCCGGCTGCCCAACTTCGTTGCGATCAACTCGGCGATCGAGGTCGATCTTTACGGCCAGGCCCATGCGGAGCTCACGCGGCGCGGCTTGCTCTCCGGTCCCGGGGGCGCGTCCGACTTCGCGCGCGGCGCCCGGCTCGGCGGAGGCCTGCGCATCGTGGCCCTGCCGGCGAGCGCAGGCGACGGCAGCCGCATCGTGCCCGCGGGCGAAGGGATCGGGCCCGTGTCGCTTGGTCGGATGGATGTCGACATCGTCGTTACCGAGCACGGCGCGGCGGACTTGCGGGGTCTCGATCTCGACCTTCGCGCTGAAGCGCTGATCGGGATCGCCGCTGAGGACCAACGGGAGGCGCTAGCCCGAAGCTGGTCCGAGCGGCGCCGCCTGCATTGAGGGAGAAAAGATTGTGAGCAAGGTGATCATCAGCTGCGCGGTGACGGGCTCTATCCACACCCCGTCCATGTCGCCTTACCTGCCGGTGACAGCGGAGGAAATCGCCCATTCGGCGTTGGAAGCGGCCGAGGCGGGCGCGGCGATCGTCCACCTCCATGCGCGAAATCCTGCCGACGGCCGCCCCGACCAGTCGCCCGAAGCCTTCGAGCCGTTCCTGCGGGTAATCAAACAGCGCTCCGACGTGGTGGTGAACCTCACGACCGGAGGATCGCCTTATATGAACGTCGAGGAGCGGGTGCGGCCCGCAGCGGTGTGGAAGCCCGAAATTGCCAGCCTCAACATGGGCTCGATGAACTTCGGCCTGTTCCCGATGCTGAAGCGCTACAGCGACTTCAAATATGACTGGGAGCCGGCGATGCTCGAAGGCTCGCACGACCTCGTCTTTCGCAACAGCTACAAGGATATACGCTATGCGCTGGAGACACTGAACGAGACCGGCGCCCGCTATGAGTTCGAGTGCTACGACACCAGCCACCTCTACACTCTCCACTATTTCTTCACCGAGTGTCTGGTCCAGGCGCCGCTCTTCATCCAGACGGTCTTTGGCCTGCTCGGGGGGATCGGGGCGCATCCGGAGGACGTGCTTCACATGAAGCGCACCGCCGACCGGCTGTTTGAGGACAATTATCGATGGTCGGCGCTCGGCGCCGGCAAGGCGCAAATGCCGGTCGCCGCCATGGCGGCCGCGATCGGAGGTAATGTCCGGGTCGGACTGGAGGACAGCCTGTGGATCGGCAAGGGCAAGCTCGCCGAGAGCAATGCCGCGCAGGTGCGGCAGGTGCGGCAGATCATCGAAGGACTCGGTTTCGAGGTCGCCACCCCCGACGAAGCGCGTGAGATCCTGTCGCTCAAGGGTAGCGACAAGGTCGCCTTCTGATGAGCCGGTTCAAGGATCTTCCCGTCTTGCGCGAGTTCCGGGTCGAGGAAGGCAGCCAGGGCATCATCCACCTGGTGTTCGACATGCCCCAACGCTCGATGAACGTCTTTGCAAATGCCGCCATTCACGAGCTCGGGCGTTTTGCCGACTGGCTCGGCGATGCGGAGGTGCGCGGAGTCGTCGTTCGTTCGGGCAAGCAGTCGGCCTTCTGCGTCGGTGCGGACCTCGCGGAGATCGGCACCGCATATGAGATGATCACGGCCGCCCCGGCCGCCGATCGGTTCCAGCTGGCATTTGATCATTTCTTTCCGCTCAGCCGCGCGATCCGAGCGCTGGAGACGTCGGGGAAACCGGTCGCCGCCGCGATCGGGGGGCTCGCGCTCGGCGGCGGCTGCGAGCTTGCTCTCGGGGCTCACCATCGTGTCCTGGCCGATCATTCCGAGGCCGCTCTCGGCCTGCCGGAGTCTCTTGTCGGGGTACTGCCGGGCGGTGGTGGAACGCAACGCTTGCCGCGCCTGATCGGCATCGATGCGGCCCTGCCGGTATTGCTGAACGGTGACCGCCTTGCCGGGCAACAGGCCTTGTCGGTCGGTCTCGTCGACGAAGTGGTGGCTGAAGGGGAGGAGGTCGAGGCAGCCGAGCGGTGGATCCTTACTCGAGGCACATCCCGTCAACCATGGGATAGGCCAAATTGGAGAATCCCCGACGAGGGCGAAGTCGGCCGCCGCATTTCCAGCGCGCGGACGGCCGTCCTTCAGGAGACGCTTGGCCACTATCCAGCACCGCTCGCGATCCTGGATTGTATCGAGCAGGGGCTGCGGCTGCCGATGGATGAAGCGCTGCAGCGGGAGATGTCGATCTTCTCCAGGCTCATTCAAAGACCCGAGCCGCGCAACATGATCCGCGCCCTCTTTCTCGGACGGCTGGATCATGAACGGGCAAAAAAGGCCCCGGACCCGGCGGTCGAAGCCGCCCTTCAGGATCTGCGGGCGGCCAAGGCGGAGGATCCTCAGACGCGTGAAGCTCTCGCCGCGGCCGGCTTTCGGACCGGAGAAACGGCGGCCCCGGTCCAGCGAGAGGTTGGGCCTACCTACTGGATCGATGCGCCGCCGCTCGACCCACGCAAGCTGGCCGTAAGGATGCACATCGACAGGCTCAGCAAGGTCGCGGGCGGTCACCAGCTTAGCGAGGAGCAGCAGCGCTCAGTCGATTATCGGCTGGCGATGGAGGGGGCTTACCCCGCTTATCTGCCATCTCTCTTTTCGAAACGAATTTGACGAAGCCGGCATCAGGCATGCGTAAGGCCGATCATTTCATCGGTGGCGCCTGCTATGCGCCGGGCAAGCGACAGGGCGAGGTCTTCGATCCAATCAGTCGTAGTTGTAGACCACAACTGAGCCTGCATCATTACAATGGTAAGAATAGCCACGGCAGCATCTGGTCTGCGCACGCGGACGTATGGTCGCGATGATGAAGCTTTATTGACCGGTTGTGCGAATCAGGATACCGGACATTGAAATGATCAACGAAACACTCCTGTCGGCCCATAGCCACCACACCGCGATCAGCAGCGGCGCGCGTGCGTTCGTCGCGTCGGGAGCAGCAGCAGTAGTCGTAGCGAAATTCCCAACGGGAGTGGCGCCCGGCTCTGGCTAATGATCTGAACCAAAAATAGATCGGAAATCAGAACCCCCGCTCCCCACCCGGAGCGGGGGTTTTTCTTTGTCTGCACTAGGAATCAAGCTCATGTCTGATTGCATTCACGTCGAGTTCCAACCCGACACGACGGCTGTTCCGAACATCCTCGAGGTAATTGGTGACGCGGGCTTTTGGCTCCGAGGCCTCCGCTTGATCCCGTGCGGCGGTGAGCAACGAGCCACGCTGACGGTGGAGCTCGACGGCTACGGCGACGGGTGTGAGCTCGACGCGCTCCGCGACGACTTGCTCCGGCTCGAGAGCATTATCGAGGTAATTCACCGCGCCAAATCCAGACGATGACCGCCCCCTGTTCCACCAACGGAGATTGCTATGACTGACTTCACGACTTTGGTTTCCGCTCCTCCCGGACGGTTCGACGGCATTCGCCGAAGCTACACTTCGGCCGCCGTCGAGCAGCTGCGAGGGTCGTTTCCGATCGATCATACACTCGCCCGACGCGGTGCCGAGCGCCTTTGGCACCTCCTCCAGTCCCGCGACCATGTCCATGCGCTTGGTGCGCTATCGGGCAATCAGGCGATGCAGATGGTGCGTGCCGGTCTCGAAGCCATTTATCTGTCGGGCTGGCAAGTCGCAGCTGACGCTAACACTGCCGGCGCGATGTACCCCGATCAATCGCTCTATCCTTCCAATGCTGGGCCGGAGTTGTGCCGTAGGATCAATCGGACGCTGCAGCGCGCGGATCAGATCGAGCATAGTGAGGGCAGTGTGTCGCGTGATTGGTTCGCCCCGATCATTGCGGACGCGGAGGCGGGGTTCGGAGGACCGCTCAACTGCTTCGAGATCATGAAGGCGTATATCGAGGCGGGGGCCGCCGGCGTTCATTTCGAAGACCAGCTCGCTTCGGAGAAAAAGTGCGGCCATCTCGGTGGCAAGGTTCTCATCCCCACCCAAGCCCATATTCGCAATCTCGAGGCAGCGCGGCTCGCTGCGGATGTTTGCGGTGTGTCAACCGTGCTTATCGCTCGCACGGACGCTGAAAGCGCGAGGTTGTTGACGTCCGACATCGACGAGCGCGATCGAGAATGGCTGACGGGTGAGCGCACCTCGGAAGGCTTCTTCCGGCTTAGGCCTGGCACGGGCGTCGACCATTGCATCAAACGCGGCATTGCCTTCGCTGAACATGCCGACCTCATCTGGTGGGAGACGAGCAATCCCAATCTCGACGACGCGAAGAGGTTCGCGGAGGCGGTGCAGAAGGTTCATCCGGGCAAGATGATGGCGTATAATTGTTCGCCAAGCTTCAATTGGGAAGCGAAGCTGGACGAGGCCACCGTCGCGCGCTTTCAGCGTGAGCTCGGGGCAATGGGCTACAAGTTCCAGTTCGTCACCTTGGCGGGGTTTCATCAACTCAACCACGGCATGTTCGAACTCGCGCGCGGTTATCGTGATCGCGGAATGGCTGCCTATGTCGATTTGCAGCGCGCCGAATTCGCGAGCGAGCGTCATGGTTACACGACGACGCGCCACCAGCGAGAGGTTGGCACCGGCTACTTCGATCTTGTCGCTGAGGCCGTCTCCGGCGGCAAGGCTTCAACCGTCGCGCTCCGCCAATCCACCGAAGCCGATCAGTTCCAAAACCGCACCATCGCAGCTGAATGACAGCAAGAGGAGTGAAGCCAATGACCGAGCCGCAACGATCACGCGCCGTTTTCGCATCGGAAGATTTCCAGCTGATCAGAACAGCTGTTTTGCACTACCTCAAGGAGGTCGGTGCAAAACCAGAAGCGGCGAAGTTCGCCAATTTATATCATCGGCTCGGACGAATATCGTGATCCCGAAGGTTCGCCGTGCGGCCGACGGCAGCGCCCGCTCCGCCCGCCCGGATGCTTGCGAGCATTTCGAGCGGCTCGACGCCGGCGCTGACGATATCCTGTTGCACGGGAGTAGGGCCGCGCATTTAGCACCCGTTATGACCGAATGGGCGACGGCCGGCCGAACCTTTTGCAGGCCGAAGTGCTCATCCGGATTGTAACAATGGACAAGCGCCGGACGTTGTTTTCTGGCATGCTGACATGCTAGTCCTGTTTAGACAATAAAACCAAAGCGAGTATCCTCCTGTGATTGGGAGGCCGCTCGTCAAGGAGAGCCTTGGTGTCATGGCGTGCGAATGCGAAACTCAGGAATGGTCGTTTTTCAAAAGCCCTGCGTTGAATCACAGCTACCCGTCAGCTTACCATGAGATCTGAGATGACCGATTATCTTCGCTATTATCTCTCACCGGCAACCTTGCTGTTCGGCGTCGCCGGCCTGGTCCTTGGCGGCTCTTATGTTTGGCTTGGCCTCGCCACCCTCCCTTTGCTCGCGGCAGGGGACACCCTACTCTCGAAATACATGGCGGAGCGCCGGATGAATAATCTCGCACTTGCGTTCATTCCCGTTATCCTTTCGTCGCTTCTGGCCTTCCTATGTTTCTGCTTGCTTGCGCTGCGTGTCGGCGAAAGCAGTCTCGGCACATTCAACGTGATCGGAGCGGTGCTGTCGACCGGCTGGATAGCGACAATCGTCGGAATCCCCGCGTTCCATGAGCTGTTCCATCGCCGCAGCGCCTTCCTGCGGAATCTCGGGCTTTGCCTGCAGGTCATGTATTTGGATGCGACGCGCGACATCGCCCATGTCGTCGGCCATCATCTCGATGTCGGCACCGACGTGGACGGCGACACTGCCCGCCGCGGAGAGACGTTGTACGTCTTCGGCTTCAAAGCGATGGCGCATAGTTTTCGGACGTCCCTGCGCAAAGAATCAGACATGCTCGAAAAGCGCGGCAAGGGCCGGTGGTCGCTCAGCCACCGCTTGTGGCGGGCGCTGGGCGCGATATTGATATTCGAAGGTCTGATGTTCCTAATCGGCGGCTGGAAAGGCGTCATCGCGTGCTTCGCTGCAACACTTCTGGCCCGTTTTCTGCTGGAGAGCTTCAATTATTTCCAGCATTATGGTCAGGTGCGCGTCGCCGATGCGCCGATCGAGAAGCGACATGTTTGGAATCACTTCGGTCGTCTCAGCCGCGCGATGACGTTTGAAATCACGAACCACGCTGGCCACCATCTCAACGCGTACGTCCCCTATTACGAACTCAAGCCGGATCGCGATGCCGTGCAGCTGCCGAGCGTCTTCGTTTGCTTCATCTCGGCGCTAATTCCGCCGCTGTGGCATCGGCTCATCATCATGCCCGCGTTGCGCGAATGGGATTTGACGCAAGCTTCGCCCGCCGAGCGTGAACTGGCGCGGCAGCAAAATCGCGCCGCCGGCTGGCCCGATTGGTTCGCGGGAAAAGAAGCAATCGCCCAGAAGCTATAGCAATTCGCCTAAAGAGCGGGACGAGGATGAGGTGCTCGTCAGGAGGTCGGCACCGGCATTTGCCAGCGAAATAGCGAGCGATCCGCTCAATAGTTGGGCCGCTCAATAGTTCGGGCTTTGCGCGATGATGTGCCGGAGGTAGTCCGTCTCCCAACCCATCTCCATCCAGCCGGCCCCTTGCCGGCCGTCGATCGTCACTCGCGCAGCACCTTCCATCAAGGTAATCGTCGGATCCGGAACGAGCGGGTAATGCGCGAAGAAACTGGCGTCGACTATTGTCTCCCGGCCTGCTTCGTCGAAGACGACGGCATGCGCGCTTTGATGGCGGAACTGGCTGTCGCCCGACCAATCGACATCGACCTTCGTCACCTCTGCCATGAGGCCATCCTTGTAGACATAGCCGTATATGTCGGTGCGCCCGAGCGCGTGCAGATGCCAGAAATGCACGGCGGCCTCACCGCCCACCTGGCCATTGAACCAGCGATAATTCTGGAAGGCCTTCCAATCGCGCGTTCCCCAGCTGTGATCGCGATGTGCGTTGGTGTCGAAATCGATCACTCGCTGGCCGATGCGAACGGTACCACGAGCGAAGCCTGATTGTTCGATCCGGTCGGTGGCGCAATAGCGGGGGCAACCCTTGGCGTTCGAGGCGTAGGAATAAGGAGGGTGCAAGCCTTCGAACTCAAAGTCGATCGTCGCCTGCTCGCCATGCCAGTGAACCTCGGCATGCCCAAACTTCAGATCCTGCTTGAGTTGGAACTCGTCGATCCGCCAATCCGAAAAATCCATCTCGGGAGGGACGGGTCGATCGGGCAGGCGGGCTTCGATCGGACGATCGCCGATCGCTGGGCCAAACAACGCAATCGCGGCGCCAGCCTCGCTGTTGCCGTTGACCCAGGTGTAGGTCACAATCGCCAAGCCTTCGTCTGGCAAGGCCACCGTGAAAGGGATCGACTCCCGGTGCAATGAGCTCTGCCCAAGCGTGTGACGCCCGTCGTGCCTGGCATCGACGGACAGTCCCGGCCGTGCCAGCTTCACCCGTTCAAACATCGTCGTTTCCAATGCCCGCCGCCACGCCCGTGCTCACTCTCATCTTACTGCTTCTGGATCAACCTCGCGCAAGAGCTACTCGGTCGATTTCTCCTCGTCGGTCGGCTCCTCTCCGGGATTGTAGCGCGGCTTGGGCTGCGGCAGCAGAAAGAAGGCGACGAACAGCAAAGCGATGGCCACTCCAACGCGCGGCGCCGCGATCGCGATCGGAACTGCAGCGATCTGGATTAGCGTCGCAATGCCGTAGCGACGCGTCATTTGCTGAAGGAAATCGGGCGCGAGCCGTTGGTCCATCACCCGCCGGCCCGCCATTCCGTAAAACCACTTGGCCATCCAGGTGCAGGCGGTCAGCGCAAGGCCGGCAACCAGGGTCGCCGAGGCGACCGGCTCGAAACGCGTGCCGAGGTGGAAGCACCAGATTCGTATTGGATAGGGGATGACGACGATGGCCAGCAGGAACAGGAGGTTGATCGCGCTGAACCAGTGATCGCTCTTGGCGTAGATGCGGCCCGAATAATGGTGCTGCAGCCAATAGGCGCCGATCACG
>JAQGLH010000406.1 GCA_028293005.1 Alphaproteobacteria bacterium | reverse complement strand
CGCAGCGCCGGCCGTGCCGGCGATCGCGATTCGCGCGCAAAGGCCGAGGCGGGCGCAGAAATGAAGGAGATGCGCAGCCATCTCCCGCTCGCCGCCGAACAGATGCGCGACTCCGCTGAGATCGAGCCACAAGCCGTCCGCCCCCGCCACCGCAGCGCGCGGAGTCCAGCGCCGCGCTGCGAACGAGGCGAGGCGCTCGAGCAACCCGGCATCGCCCTGCGGATCGGCATCGTGGACGTCGATGCCGGGAACCAGGGCGCGCGCCTGGGTGAGCGCCATGCCGGAGATGATGCCGAGCGCCTGCGCGGCCCGGCAAGCGGCAGCAATCGTCACCCGCTGGCCAGAACGGTGGACGGTGACGAGGGGTTGGGCTTCCAGGTGCGGATTGGGGGAAAGCGGAGGACTCTCCTGCCCGTCCCGCGCCCATCGCGCGCCCGGCCGCCACCCGCCGCCATGCCTGTATAAATCCTCACCCGGGGTTCCGGGGGAGGGGAACCGCGAAGCGGTGGAGGGGCTTGTTAGGAAATTTCCCCCTCCACCATGCTGCGCATGGCCCCCCTCCTCTCGAACCCGAGAGGAGGAATTAAGGCTAAGCCGCCCGTCTCTCGCCAGCCGCAGCCGATCCGTCGAAAGCGTGGGCAGGTAGAGCGAGGCGACCCTCGGCATCGGGACTCTCCAATATCCATTCGAACGGCTCGCCGCCGCGCTGGCGGACGAGCGCGACTTGCCAGCGCGGGCGGCCGACACCCGGGACGGGAAGCGCGGCGGACGGGACGCAGCCGATCCGCCACCGCGTCGCCGCCGCCGACGGAAGGCCGAGCGGATCCTCGCCATTCCTGCGCCAGCGCCGCAGCATCAGCGCGATCGTCCCGCCATCCTCGGCGGCAAGCTGCAGGCGGCGCGTCGAGGCCATGGCGGCGCGCCCGGTCTCTCCCACTACTGCGGCTAGGCCGCCGTGGCGGAGCCCATCCTCCATCACCGCGAGCACATCTTCGTCGCAGCCGCATTCGGCGTAGATCAGCCGGTCGGGCGCAAGACCGGCCTGGGCAAGGCCGGGCGCGAACAGATCGCGCCGCTTCAGCGCCCAGAGCACAGTCCCTTTGCCGCCCATCCGGCGGGCGGCCAGGCCCGCGATGAACAGGCAGGCCGCTGCCTCGTCGGACAGGCCGGGGCGCGCGCCGGCTATCTCATGCAGCGCGGCGCCGGCGAGGCCCCCGCCCGCCAGCCGCCTATCGACGTCCTCGATCGCGAACGGGAGGCAATCACGCGCATCCCGCCTTCCCTGGGATTCGATCGTCCGCACCTCCACGCGTAGCGCGGCGAGGCGTTCGGTCCGGGACGAAGAAAGAGCGGGCATGCGACTCGAGACTCATTTGTTCTCTTTATGTTCCTCTCTCATTCACCGCGAGTCAACCGGCCGTCGCAAACAGAGCATATCGCGAAACTTCCCAAACACCTCTCCCGACACTAGCTAGGAGCCAATGCTTCTTCTCCGCCGCTGCTTCTTCGCTTTCCTCCTCCTAGCCGCCGTCCCGCTTCCTGCTGCTGGAGTTGGGGCTGCTGGACGTGGGGCTGCTGGACGTGGGGCCGCTGGCGACTCGGGATGGTTCTACCGGGGAAGCGACCTCGCCCCCGACCCCGCCTGGCAGTTCGGCACGCTTGCCAATGGCCTGCGCTACGCGGTGCGCCGCAACCCGCTTCCCGTCGGGCAAGTCTCGATCAGGGTGCGCATCGATGCGGGCTCGCTCAACGAAGCCGACCCCGAGCAGGGAACCGCACATTTCGTCGAGCATATGGTGTTCCGCGGGACGAGCAGCTTTGCCGGTCGCGACGCGCGGCACATCTGGCAGCAGCTCGGAGCGAGTTTCGGCAGCGATACCAACGCCAGCACCGATCCAACCAAGACCGTCTATCAGCTCGACCTGCCGCAGGCCGACCGGGCCGCGCTCGACAAGAGCCTCCAGATCCTGTCCGAAATGGTCGACAAGGCCTCGTTCACCCCCGCCGCGGTCGACGCGGAGCGCAAGGTGGTGCTCGCCGAAAAGGGACGCCGGCCCGAGCTCGCCACCCGCTTCAGCAATCTTTCGCGCCCCTTGTTCTTCCCTGGCCTCAAGATCGCGGTTCGCGACACGATCGGCACCGACGAAACGCTCCGCGCGGCCACCCCGCAAAGCCTCAGCGCTTTCTACGAACGCTGGTATCGCCCCGAAAATGCAACCGTCGTCATCGTCGGCGATGCCGATCCCGCCTTGCTCGTCGAGCTGATCGCCAAGCGTTTCGGCAGCTGGCGGCCGACCGGCGCCGCCCCGCCCGCGCCCGATTACGGCACGCTCGCGCCGAGCGTCCGGCAAGTCGAGACGCTCGTCTATCCGGGCGCGCCTTACAGCGCGACATTGTTGTGGCTGCGGCCGCACATCGATTCTCCCGATACGGTCGCGCGTGAAACCGACGAGCTTGCCGAGTTGCTCGCGACGCAGATCGTCAACCGTCGGCTCGAGGCCAAGGCGCGAGCCGACGCGTCGTTCATCGGTGCCGGCGTCAGCATCGATCGCACGCGTCATGTCGGCGACACGACACAGCTGTCGATCACCGCGCGGGAGGGCCATTGGCGGGAAGCGCTGAACGAGAATTTCGCGATCATCGGCAGCGCGCTCCGCGCGCGTCCTAGCAACGCGGAGATAGCGCGTGAGATGAGCAATTTGCGCCTGGCGTTCAATTCCGGAGTGGCCGGCGAAAGCACGGTCAAGTCGCCGCAGCGCGCGCAGCAACTGATCAATGCGCTCGACGACGGCGACGTCGTGATCAGCGCTCCGGCGATGCTCGCCTTGTTCGATCGCGTCGCGCCGCGAATGACGCCGGCGCGGATCGCCAAGGCGACCAGGAAATTGTTCGGCGGGACCGGCCCCCGCCTGCTGCTGGTGGCGCCGCAACCTGTCGATGGCGGCAATGCCGCGGTCGCCGCCGCGCTCGCCGCAGCCGTGAAAGTCGCGCCGGCCGCGCGCCAGGACGAGCGAAAGATCAGCTTCGATGCGCTGCCGCCGCTCGGCATCCCGGGCAAGGAGGTCTCGCGCCAGCGGATCGAGGATATGGACGTGACGATCGTCCGCTTCGCCAACGGCTCGACGCTGACGTTCAAGCAGACCGACTATGAGAAAGGTTCGGTGTCGGTCCGGCTGCGCCTCGGCAACGGCGTCTCGGGCCTCTCGCCCGCCGTTCCCTCGCCGCTGTGGATGAGCGGGGCGGTCGCCCCGTCAGGGCTTGCCGATCTCGACCTCGACGCGATGGAGCGGCTGCTCACCGGCCGCAGGATCGGCATGGATGTCGGCGTCGCCGAAGACGCGCTCGTGCTCACCGGCACGACCAACGCGCAAGACCTTCCCGACCAGCTTCGGCTGCTCGCCACCAAGCTCGCCTTCCCGCGTTGGGATGCGGCCTTGTTCAACCGCTACAAGGCCGGGGCGCTCGAAAACTACGAGCTGAGCTTCGCCTCCGCGGCGGCGCGCGCCGGACGCGAGATTGGCGCCGTCACCCATCCGGGCGACCGGCGCTGGCTGCCGATTCCCAAGGCGACGATCGCCAGCGCCCAGCCCGCCGATCTGCAGCGCGCGTTCGCGCCGCTGCTCGCCGGCGGCCCGGTTGAGGCGATCATCGTTGGCGACGTCGATCTCGAGAGCGCGGCGGCGGCGATGGCGAAGACGATCGGCGCGCTTCCCGCACGGCCTGCGCCGCCGCCGCCGGCCGTAACCGTGCCGCCCCGGCCCAATCCAAAGCCGATACTGTTCAGCCACGAGGGCGACAAGGATCAGGCCTATGCGCTGATCGGCTGGTCGACGTTCGGCGGCACCGCCAGGATCCGTGATCGCCGCGCGCTGGCGCTCGCCGCGAACATTTTCCAGGCGCGACTATTCGATCGGCTTCGCGAGGAGGAAGGCGCGACCTATTCACCGGGCGCGAACGCAAGCAGCTCCGAAAGCTTTCCGGCTTGGGGCATCTTCGTCGCCGCGGCCGAGATCCGGCCCGAGAGCAGCGCCACCTTCTTCCGCATCGCGCGCGAGCTTGTCGCCGATCTTGCCAAGCGGCCGGTCTCGGCGGACGAGTTCGCGCGCGCCCAAAATCCGGTGACCAGCGGTCTCTCGCGGCAGGTCAAGACCAATGGCTATTGGGTCTCGGCGCTCGAGAAATGGACGACCGAACCCGTGCTCATCGAGCAGACACGCCGCCACATTTCCGATTATAAGGGCATGACGCCCGAGGATGTTCGCGCCGCGGTCGCGGCTTATGTCGCCGACGAAGGGGATTGGTCGATGCTCGTTCTACCCGAGAAGGCAGCCCGGAAAGCACCCGAGGCAGCCACCCAGACGACCCGAGACACCTCGCGACCGAAAGGCCAACCCGACGAGGGTCGCAGTGGCAACTGATCCGCTTCCGCTGGCTTTGGCCGATGGCGCGGCGGGCGGCGGGCGTCAGCTCGTTGGCGCCGCCCGCGACGACATGCCGGCGCGGCCGGCGAGCCTCCAGCAGCAGCCCTTCTTCGAAGACAAGAATCGCGCATTCTGGATCCTGCAGTCGGCTGGTTGGGCGGGCTATTTCGTGCTTCGCACATTGTCCGGAGTCGCCAATTCGTTCGGTTTCGCATTCGTCCTCCACACCGCGCTGCTGACCGCGACCGGCTATTCGATGACGATGCTGATGGCCGCGGCGTTCCGGCGGCTTATCCGGCTGCGGCCGATCATCACTTGGGCAACGTCGATCGTGCTGGTGCTGATCGCCTCCGCCAGCTTCTCGGCGATCGAGACTTGGAGCCATGCCACCTTCGTGCGGCCGGGGCTGAGGCCGCAGGGGATCGAGTTCCTCAGTGCGATCCTGCTCGATTTCTCGCTGCTCGCGGCCTGGTCCGCACTCTATTACGGGATCAATTATTATTTGATCCTCGAGAAGCAGACCGACCAGTTGCTGGAGCTCGAGCATCAGGCGAGCGCCGCGCAGCTCGCGATGCTGCGCTACCAGCTCAACCCGCATTTCCTGTTCAACACGCTGAATTCGATCTCGACGCTGGTGCTGCTCAAGCAGACCGAACGTGCCAATGCGATGTTGTCGCGCCTCTCTTCCTTTTTACGCTACACTCTGGTCAATGAACCGACCGGCCAGGTGACGGTGGCGCAAGAGGTTGAAACGCTGAAGCTCTATCTCGAAATTGAGAAGATGCGGTTCGAGGATCGGCTTCGGCCGCATTTCCATATCGATCCCGCTGCGTCCAAGGCGCGCATGCCCTCTTTGCTCCTCCAGCCGTTGATCGAGAATGCGATCAAATATGCCGTCACGGCGCAGGAAGAAGGCGCCGACATATCGGTCGACGCTCGCAAGCTCGGAGCGCGGCTGCTGATCTCGGTCTCCGATACCGGCCCCGGAGCCGACGGCCAGACGCTCAATCCGGGCCAGCCCTCGACCGGAGTCGGTCTGGCGAACATTCGCGACCGTCTGGCGCAGGCCTATGGCGCCGACCATCGTTTTGAGACTCAAACGAACACCGACGGGGGGTTTGGCGTTATCATCGAAATCCCCTACCAAATCGAAGGCGAGGAATTGAAATGACCATCCGCACGATCCTGGTGGACGACGAGCCGCTTGCGACGCAGGGGCTGCAGCTGCGCCTCGAGAAGCACGAGGACGTCGAAATCGTGGAGACATGCAGTAACGGCCGCGAGGCGATCCGCGCGATCAAGACGCACAAGCCCGATCTCGTGTTCCTCGATATCCAGATGCCCGGCTTCGACGGCTTCTCGGTCATTCAAGGGCTGATGGAGGTCGAGCCGCCGTTGTTCGTGTTCGTCACCGCCTACGTCGACCATATGCAGCGCGCGTTCGACGTGCAGGCGATCAATTATCTGATGAAGCCGGTCGAGGAGGACAAGCTAGCGGACACGCTCGATCGGGTGCGCCAGCGGCTGGCCGAACGGCGCAGCGTCGAGGAGGTCGGTCGGCTCAAGGAGGTGCTCGCCGAGGTGGCGCCGCAAATTGCCGACAATGTCGAGGGCGTCGAAGATGCCCATAATTCCAACCGCTACGAGAAATTGATCAACATCAAGGATCGCGGGCAGATCTTCCGCGTCGACGTCGATACGATCGAGAAGATCGACGCAGCCGGCGACTATATGTGCATCTACACCGGCGACAACACCTTGATCCTGCGCGAGACGATGAAGGATCTGGAAAAGCGGCTCGATCCCCGCCGCTTCCAGAGAGTTCACCGCTCGACGATCGTCAATCTCGACCTCGTCCGCCAGGTCAAGCCGCACACCAACGGAGAATGTTTCCTGGTGCTCGATTCCGGAAGCCAGGTGAAAGTCAGTCGCAGCTATCGCGACGTCGTCGCGCGCTTCGTGCATTAATCCGCCTGCTGGTCGAAGGCCTTCCTCTCCGCTTGGGCGGAAAGGAAGATAAGGAGTGCAACTTCGGCTGCGATGGAGCTTCCCTCGCGCCGTCGGGCGGACGGCGCAGCTCCATCGCCAGCCAACGGTGTCAGGCCCGGCCGTTCACCTTGCGCAGCCGGAACCATCGTCGCCGCGCGCCCGACTTCAGCACGTTGCGGCGGAACAGCGCCGATCCGAACCGGATCGTCATCCACACCCACAAAGCCTGCCAGGCGAGCGCGAGCAGATGCGGCCATATCTCGGGCGCCTGCGCGGCGCGCGCGATCATCGTCAGCGGCGAGCTGAACGGAAAGATCGCGGCGGCGATTCCAATCGGGCTGTTGAACGGCCCGACCGCGAACGAGGCGAGCACGAAGATCAGCATCTGCCCGACCGTTACCGGCATCGACAAGGTCTGCACCTCGCGCACCGTCGCCGCCTGCGAGCCGATCCCGAGGAAAAGGGCGCCGAGCAGCAAATAATTGGCGACGTAATAAAGCAGCACCAGCAGCACGAACAAGGGCCAGCCGACCGCCGGATCGGGGAGCATCGGGCTGCCCGCGCGCCACAGCATCGTGGCGGTCAAGGCACCGCTTCCCCAGACAAGGATCCCGACCAGCGACACCGCCAGCATCGCGACGATCTTGCCGAGAAAGATTGCGTCCACCGGCACCGCGGCGGCCAGCACCTCGATCACCTTGTTCGATTTTTCCTCGATCAGGTTCGACAGCAGCATGCCGGAGAGCAGCACGGTCAGCATGAACAGAACGAGCTGCCCGGCGCGCGCGGTGATCGCGCGCACCGCAGCCACCGAGCCCGCGGATTGATCGACCCTGATCACCCGCACCTCCGCGGGCGGAATCGCCGCGGCGGCGCTGGTCGCGAGCATCCGGTCCTGGCGCGCCTGATCGATGATCAGAGCGATCTGGCGCCGGACATTGCCGTCCTCGCCGATTGATCCGGTCAAGGTCGGCTGCGCCAGGCCGCCGGTCAGCACCGCCACCGCCCGTTTTTCGCTCGAACCGAGCAAGGCTTGCACCTGTGCATCGCGACCGCCGCTGGGCTCGACCTGGAGCAGCTGGGGAAGCTCATTTTCCGCGAAAGCCGGGTTGAGCCGCTCGCGAGCGTTGTGGATCGCCGTGTAGTCCGCTTTGTCTGCGACGACGGCGACAGTGACTCGCACGTCCTGCTTCGCCGCATTTTCGCTGACGTTGCCGA
>JAQGLH010000192.1 GCA_028293005.1 Alphaproteobacteria bacterium | reverse complement strand
TGGCTGATGGGCGTCGCGACGGGCAAATCGGACCGCGGCCTGTCGCTCTGCCTCGAGCGCCACGTGATCTGTCCGCATTTCGTCACCTTGCAGACCGCCGACCGGCATCCCTCAAAGCCGCATCCCGCGATGATCGAGGTGGCGCTTGCCGAGGCCGGCGCGTCGGCCGGCACGGGGATGATGATCGGCGACACGAGCTACGACATCATGATGGCCAAGGCCGCCGGCGTGGCCGCGGTCGGGGTCGCCTGGGGTTATCACGACCGGGCGGAACTTCTCGCGGCGGGCGCGGATTACATCGCAGAGCATCCGTCGGACATCCTGAGCTTCATCAAGGCCTTCGCATGAGCCCCGAGCCCGAGCCGAGCGAGACGATCTGGCGCAACCGCTTCATCGCGATCAACCTGGTGCGCATCGGCGGCACCGCGTTGGTGCTGATCGGCCTGCTGGTCTGGCAGACCGATTGGCTGCGCGCGGGCGGCTGGGCCGGGATTGGGCTGCCGCTCGCCTTGCTTGGGCTGCTGATCAGCTTCGGCGGGCCGCGCTGGCTCGCCGCGCGATGGCGCACCCCGCCACGATGAAGCGCTTCTACAAGGAGGTGTCGGTCGAACCGCTCGAGGGCGGCTGCCAGATCCTCCTCGATCGCCGGCCGGTGCGGACGCCCGCGCGGATGCCGCTCAGCCTGCCAAGCCTCGCGCTGGCGGATGCAATTGCCGACGAGTGGCGCCGCCAAGGCGAGAAGATCGACCCGCGAACGATGCCGCTGACCGGCCTCGCCAACGCCGCGATCGACCGGATCTTGCCCGATCCTGCCGCTTTCGCGCGCGGCCTTGCCGCTTATGGGGAAAGCGACCTGCTCTGTTATCGCGCCGAGGGTCCCGCCCCGCTGATCGCGCGTGAGGAGCGGCTCTGGGATCCGTTGCTGGCCTGGGCGCGGCATCGCTTCGACGTCGATTTCGAGACCACGTCCGGCATCCTCCATCGCCCGCAGCCAAAGCGTACGATCGAGCAATTGGCGCGCGCCGTGACGGCCATGGATCCGTTCGTCCTCGCCGCATTGTCGCCGCTGGTCACGATCAGCGGCTCGCTGGTCATCGCGCTTGCGCTCGCCGAAGGCGCGATCGACCTCGACACTGCCTGGGCGGCAGCGACGGTCGACGAAAGCTGGCAGGCGGAAAAATGGGGCGAGGATGCCGAGGCGTCGGCGCGGCACGAGGCGCGGCGCAAGGAATTCGCCGCGGCACATCGCTTGCTCGGGCTGCTCGAAATCACAGCCGATGCCTGAATTCGTCTATGCCCGCATGCGCTCGTCCCCCGGCGAGCGGCATGGGAGGCTAGAGGTCGCTGGTCGCGCCGGCGGGAATGGCTCTCGCAGCGGTCCGCGGCAGCAGCTTGAGGATGACGAAGCCGGCGACGCCGAGCGAGACGCATTCGGCGACGAACATGTAGATCGCATATTGCCAGGCCTGGTGGAACCAGATCGGTTCTCCAAATCGCAAGTAAGCAACCGTAGCCACCACGAACAAGCCGAATATCCGGGCCTGGTCGGCGAACCGCACGACATGGCGTGAGAGCAGGTAGAGCGCGGCCGCCATCAGCAGCGCGACGATCAGCATGTGGACGAAGCCGGCGATCATCACGCTCGAGCTCGCGACCGCAAAGCCGTGGATATTGTAATGCACCGTCGCGACCGGACCGCGGCTGTACATCTCGCTCTGTGCTCGCGTGTCGGCACCGGGAACGTAAAAGGTGCCGGTGCCCGGCAGGTTGGCGGCGAGCGACTGCTGGACCGCGGCCGCCTGGGCATCGTCGAGGCTGCTGGTCGCAATCTTCTGGAGCGGCGTCGCGAAGAAGATGAAGCCGATGACGAACATCGCGACGGCAGCCGCCACCGCACCCACCAACGCGCGTCCCATAAGATTCTCCCTGTTTGCGCCGAGCGTAAATCAAAGCGGCGCGCCGCGCAAAAGGTGCCGCAAAGCTGAGCGGTTCGCCGCTCCGGCGGCTCAGCCGATCAGGCTGCGGACGAAATCGTGCAGGCCGGTGCGGCGCGAGGCCTTGAGCCGCTCGGCGTCGAGGATCGCCTGGACGTTCTCGAGGCAAGTGGCGGCATCGTCGTTGATCAGCACATAATCATATTCGGCCCAGTGGCTGATCTCGGCGGCGGCGCGCGCCATGCGCCCGGCGATGACCTCGTCGCTGTCGGTGCCGCGCGCGCGCAGCCGCCGCTCGAGCTCGGCCATCGACGGCGGCAGGATGAAGACGCGGACGATGTCGGGATCGACCTGCTTCAATTGCTGCGTGCCCTGCCAGTCGATGTCGAGCAGGACGTCGCGTCCGCTTTCGATCGACTTGCGCACCTCGGACTGCAACGTGCCGTAGCGGCGGCCGAAGACGTGCGCCCATTCGAGGAATTCGCCGGCTGCGACGAGGCGGTCGAATTCCTGCTCGTCGACGAAATGATAGTCGCGCCCGGCGCCCTCGCCGGCGCGCATCGGCCGGGTGGTCGCCGAGACCGACAAAGCGATGCCATCGTCCTTGCCGAGCAGCAGGCGCGCGATCGTCGATTTGCCGGCGCCGCTGGGGCTCGACAGCACGAACAGCAGGCCGCGTCTTTTCAATTGTGAGCCTTGCGCCATAAGGCGCTAGTGCGGCGAAGGGGGCTTATGGTCAAGCATAGCAGGAAAACACATATTTCGCGCCGGCACATGCTGGTCGCGGCGCTGATCGTCGCGGTCGCC
>JAQGLH010000328.1 GCA_028293005.1 Alphaproteobacteria bacterium | reverse complement strand
GCGATGATGGCGGCGAGGATGTGTTTGTGCACATTTCCGCTGTCGAGCAGGCTGGCCTGACCGGTCTGGCGGAGGGCCAGCCGCTCGAATTCACCTTGGTGGATCGTGGCGGGCGCGTTTCGGCGACGGACCTCAAGATCGAGGGCGACCCGCTCCCGGTCGAGGATCGCGCGCCGCGCGAGGGCGGCTTCGGCGGCGGCGAGCGCGGCCCACAGCGGCAGCTCACCGGCGAGAAAGCCAGTGGCACGGTCAAGTTCTTCAATGCGATGAAGGGCTTCGGCTTCATCAGCCGCGACGACGGCCAACCCGATGCCTTCGTCCACATTTCGGCGGTCGAACGCGCCGGCATGGTCAGCCTCAACGAGGGCGACCGGCTCGAGTTCGAGCTCGAGATCGATCGGCGCGGCAAAACCGCGGCGGTCAACCTCCAGCCAATCCAATAACGACGAGCCTTCAATCACGAATCGCCGCAAGGCATGACTGGCCCGGCCGCTCGCTGAGCGCGCCGGGCTTTTCTTTGCCCGGGCCGGAACAGGATTCGCGGTCCTTCCGGCGACCATTTCATCGGCTTCGACATTCCACCCTCTCCCATCAAGGGCTTCAAGTTGAGCCCCTCTCCCCAGCGGGAGTGTGGCGCTTGCTGCTTCGGCCTGGGGGCGAAGCGCCGTTGCTTACCAAGTCGGATCGAGGGTGGGGGCGCCGCGTCCGGATTCGGTCCCGGTTCGGTTGAACCGGTTCCGCGTCCGGGTTGCTTTGTTTGTCGTGCCTTCCTGGCGTCAGGTGATTCCAGCTGACTGGAAAGCACTCTAGGTCGCCATCCGCCGCAGCGTCTCGATCCGGTCGGCCTCGCTTGCCGGCTTGTCGGTGCGGATTCGGGAAATGCGCGGGAAGCGCATCGCCAGTCCCGATTTGTGGCGTTTGCTGGCGTGGATCGAATCGAACGCGACTTCGAGCACCAGCTTCTTTTCGACCTCGCGCACCGGCCCGAAGCGCTGCACCGTGTTGTTGCGCACGAAGCGGTCGAGCCACATCAATTCCTCGTCGGTGAATCCGAAATAGGCCTTGCCGACAGGCAGCAGCTCGCCGCTCTCGGCCCAGCAGCCGAACGTATAGTCCGAATAATAGCTCGAGCGTTTGCCGCTGCCCCGCGCGGCGTACATCAGCACGCAATCGGCGGTGAGCGGATCGCGCTTCCATTTGTACCATAGGCCGGTCTTGCGACCGGCGACATAGGGGCCGTCGCGGCGCTTGAGCATCACGCCTTCGATCGCCGCGTCGCGCGCGCCTGCGCGAATCGTCTCGAGCTCGTCAAAATCGCCGGCTTCGATCAGCGCGGACAGGTCGAACCCTTGCGGATCGAGCGTCGCGACGAATGCTTCGAGCCGCGCGCGCCGCTCGTGCCACGGAAGCATCCGGACATCCTCCTCGCCGTCGAAAAGGATGTCGTAGAGGCGGACAAACGCCGGGAAATCGCTGAGCATCTTCGCCGAGACTATCTTGCGGCCGAGACGCTGCTGGAGCGCGTTGAAGCTCGCTGCAGCACCGCCGTGCGATTCGGCGCCCTGGAACTCGCCTTTGACGAGCAGCTCGCCGTCGACGACTCCTTTGCGGCCGAAGGCCGCGGCAATCTCGGGGAAGCTGCGGCTGATGTCGTCGCCGGCGCGGCTGTAGAGACGGGTCTCGCCGCCGGCGCCGACGATCTGCACCCGGATACCGTCCCATTTCCATTCGGCGGCATAATCTTCGAGCGATACGCGCTGATCCTCGAGCGCGTGGGCGAGCATGAACGGCCGGAACACCGGTACGTCGCGCGCGCTGGGTTGCTCGGCCTTGCCCTCGGCCCAGGCGAACAAAGGCTCGTAAGGTGGCCCGATCGCGTGCCAAACTTCCTCGACCGCGTCGACGTCGAGCCCGAAGGCTTCGGCCAGCGCCAGCTTGGCGAGTCGCGCCGACACGCCCATCCGCAGCTCGCCGGTCGCAAGCTTGAGCAACGCATAGCGTCCGCTCGCGTCGAGATGATCGAGCATGTGCGCGAGCGCCTGCGGCGCCTCCGAGCGGCCGAGCCCCGAGAGCCGCTCGACGACCGCGGCGATGCGCAGGCTGCCGTCGTCGATGTCGGTGGGCTGATCTATCGCCTTGGGCCAGAGCAAGGAGACGGTCGCGGCGAGGTCGCCGACATATTCGCGGCTCAGGTAGAAGAGCGCGGGATCGACACGTTCCTCGACGATCGCGCGGATCGCCGCCGGTTTCACCGCCGGCAGGTTGAGTTCCCCGGTGAGGGCAGCCATCGCATAGCCGCGGTCGGGATCGGGCGTGCGATTGAGATAGTCGACGATCAGCTTGAGCTTGGCGTTGCGCGAGCGTGTGTAGACCAGGGCGTCGAGGAGCTGGGAAAAATCGCGCATCGGCGGATCAACGCATCCAGGTTAAAGTGGTCCCCGTGACGAGGCTAACCTCAGCGCTAATCTCGGCGGGGCTTCGCGTCATCCTGCTTGTCGCAGCAGCGGCCGGAGCCCTGCTGCTGTTGGGCTATCACGAGGCAACCTCCGATCCGCTGCTGCGCATCGCGCGCATCGCGCTTGCGGATTGGCCGGCCGGCGCACCCCCGGTTCGTGCCGTGCTGATCGCCGATCTGCATGTCGCCGGCCCCGACTTGCCGCCCGAACGGCTGACCCGCATCGTCGGCCGGATCAATGCGCTCAAGCCGGACATCGTCTTCATTGCCGGCGACCTGGTCGGCGACAGGCGCTTGTCGACGCGCGCTTATTCGATGCGCGAGGCGGTCGCCCCGCTGGCCGCGCTGCGGGCGCCGCTGGGGCTTGTCGCGGTGCTCGGCAATCACGACCATTGGCGCGATGCGGCGGCGGCCCGCGCAGCGCTCGGCGCGGCCGGGATCATCGTGCTCGACAATCGGGCGATTGCGGCCGGACCGCTGGCGATCGGCGGGCTCGACGACGATCTCACCGGCCACGCGCGTCTCGGCGAGGTGGTGGATGCGCTCCGCGGCCTTCGCGGCGCAAGGCTGCTGGT
>JAQGLH010000307.1 GCA_028293005.1 Alphaproteobacteria bacterium | reverse complement strand
TTGGCCGAAGACGATCCGCACGTGCGCGCGTTCGCGCCCGACGATATCGCCGGCCAGCTGCGTGAGATGGAGGAGGAAATCGGCCAGCTGCGCGCCTTCCTCCGGCGCGACCTCGAGCCGGGATCCTTGATCGGCCGCTCGCCCAAATTCCTCACCGCGTTCAATCTCCTCCGCCAGGCTGCGGCCAGCCCGATCACCGTCCTGCTGACCGGCGAGACCGGTGTCGGCAAGGAAGTGTTCGCGCGGTGGCTGCATGAGAATGGCCCACGCCGCGATGAGCCTTTCGTCGCGATCAACTGCGGTGCGATCCCGCCCGAACTGACCGAGAGCGAGCTGTTCGGGGCCGAGGCTGGCGCCTACACCGGCGCGCACAAGGCGCGGGCGGGGCGCTTCGAGCGCGCCGACGGCGGCACCTTGTTCCTCGACGAGATCGGCGAGATGCCGCTGGCGGCGCAGGTCAAATTGCTGCGCGTGCTCCAGACCGGCGAGATCGAGCGGCTCGGCGGCGACCGGGTGCGCAAGGTCGACGTGCGGCTGATCGCCGCGACCAACGCCGATCTGACGGCAGCCGTCGGCGAGAAAAGGTTTCGATCCGATCTCTTCTACCGTCTCAATCCCTACCCAATCGAGATTCCTCCGCTGCGCGAGCGCAGCGACGACATCCCTTTGTTCGTCGACGCGCTGATCGAGCGTCTGTCGGCGCGCTACGGCAAAAGCGTCCACGGCGTGTCCGATCGGGCGATGCAGGCGCTGATGGCATATCAATGGCCCGGCAACATCCGCGAGCTCGAGAATGTGCTCGAGCGCGGCGTCCTGCTTGCCCAGCCGGGAAGCCGGATCGATCGCGAGGCCTTGTTCGTCAATCCGGCGCCGCATGCCGCCAGCAATGCGTTCGTCGATCCGCACGGCCAGGTTCGGCCCCGCGGAACCGATGCCGCCGAGGCCGCGCTCGCGGCTCGGACCGGCGATCTGACCCTGGCGACTCACGAGGCAGCGCTCGTTCAAGAGGCGATGCGCCGCGCCTCCGGCAATATCAGCGAAGCGGCACGCCTGCTCGGCCTCACCCGCCGCCAGCTCGACTATCGCCTGAAATGCGAAAGGCCGCCCCCGATCAGCGACGATCCGCCAAGCCAGGCGCGCTGATGTCCCCGTCGAGCCGCGATCCTCGAGATTGCAAATAGTCCAGCTCGCCCGAAGGCTGTCAGGGGAAGTCGACGCCGAGTTCGAGGAAATCGGCATCAAACCTTGAGTCGCATACCCGGATAGACCGGCGTCAATCGACGATTGACAACCCGCGCTACCCGTTGCTCAATAGCGGCATGGGGTCGGCGATTTCCCCACGAGGCGACAGGCTGAAGTATCGCGTCCCGACTTTTTGAAGGACGCCGCCATGCCCGCAATCCATACGATCACATCGGATAAACTCACCCGCCTGATCGGCACGCCGAACAGCCCGCCGATCATTGATATACGAGCGGCTGAAGATTGGCATCGTCACGATCCTTGGCACTGCGTCAGCGATTGGTGTCATCCTGGCTCTGACGGGCATCGTCTCATGAGCAAGACTTCCTGCTCACCTTCCCCTCATCCCCCCGGAGAATGCCCATGTCCGATACCCTGATTGACCGTCGCAACGTGCTCGCAGCTGGCGCGGCGCTCTCGTTGGGCGCAGCCGCGCTGACCACAACGGCGGCAGGTGCCGCAACTTCTCCGGCAGGACCGAGCTTCACGCCACAGCCGGTCCCACTGCCGTTCGATCCGAAGGCGATTACCGGCCTGTCGGAGAAGCTGCTCGTGAGCCATTACGACAACAATTACATGGGCGCGGTGAAGCGGCTCGGTGCGATTTCCAGTCAGTTTGCCGCACTCGATCTCGCGACCGCGCCCGTCTTCACGATCAACGGGCTGAAGCGCGAAGAGCTGATCGCGTGGAACTCGATGATCCTCCACGAACTGTATTTCTCCGGCCTCGGCGCACCGACGCGGCCCAGCCAAGGGCTCGCCACGGCGATTGAGCGTGATTTCGGAAGCGATGCCCGCTGGCGTGCCGAGTTCGCCACGATGGGCAAGGCGCTTGGTGGTGGCTCGGGGTGGGTGCTGCTGACCTATAGCCACCGCGACAACCGCTTGGTCAATCAATGGGCGGCCGATCACACCATGACGCTGGCTGGCAGCACGGCGATCCTCGCGCTTGATATGTATGAGCATGCCTATGCGATGGATTACGGCGCGAAGGCTGCCGCCTATGTCGACGCATTCATGGGCGCGGTGAACTGGACCTCGGCCGACGGTCGGTTCGCCAAGGCTACATGATGGGCGTAATGGCAGGCACCCGGATCATGGCGGCGTTCGCGGCGTTGTCCGCGACCGGCTGCCAAGCATCCCCGCGCACGATCTCGACCAGCGATCCGGCATCGCCGCTGCGCCTCGAACGGAAGATCGCGCTCCCGAATGTTGCCGGGCGTATCGACCATCTCGCGATCGACCTTCGCGACAAGCTGCTGTTCGTTGCGGAATATGGCAACGGCACGGTCGATGCGGTGGATCTTGCCGCCGGCAGGGTCGCCGGGCGGATCGCACACCTGGCCGAGCCGCAGGGTGTTGCGGTGCTGTCTGATGGTCAGCTTGTCGTCGCGTGCGGCGATGGTTCCGTCCACTTTTACACCGCCGCCAACCAGCAGGAGATCACCATGCTGAAGCTGGGCGATGATGCTGACAACGTGCGCATCGACGAGCGGAACGGTCACGTCCTCGTCGGCTATGGTTCGGGTGCGCTCGCCGTGATCGATCCGGCGACGCACCGCTTACTCAGCACGCTCAAGCTGGCGGGCCATCCCGAAGGCTTTCAGCTGATTGGGAGCAAGGTCGTCATCAACATTCCCGATCGTGGTGCGATCGTCGCGGCGAACCTCGACGCCGACAAGGTCAGCGCTTCATGGCCAACGGGCGTGCGCCGGATGAACTTTCCGCTCGCCACCGATCCCAGCGGCCGCTGGTTCGCGCTCGCCTACCGTCTTCCGGCCGCGCTTCAGATCCGTGACGCAGTCAAAGGCGCCGTCATCTCGACGCGTGCAGCCTGTGGCGACGCGGACGATCTGTTCATCGACGGCGACCGGTTCCTGCTGGTCTGCGGCGCGGGCCATGTGGATCTGTCATCAATCACCAACTCGAACGCGGAACCAGTGCGCGTCACCACCGGAGCCGGCGCTCGTACGGGCCTGTTCGTGCCGGAACTGCAGATGCTGTTCGTCGCTGCGCCGGCGCGCGGCGGCGCTCCCGCCGCTTTGTGGGTGCTGCGCACGCACTAATCCGGCTTAGACTTGCGGCATATGTCCGCCGGTCAGGCCCATCCAGCCCGACGCGCCCATATAAAGCGCGATAACCACCATCAAACCCCCCGAGGCATAAGGCGCGCGGCGGGCGAAGGCATTGAACCCTGACCAGCGCTTCTGGATATGCCGAACGCTGAGCGAGGCGGCGACGCCGACCAGCACCATCGTCAGCGCGAGTCCGACGCTGAACGACAGCACCAATACTACGCCGAGTGTGAGTTGTTTAAGCTGCAGGCAGAGCAGCAGCACCGTGATCGCCGCCGGGCACGGGATCAGCCCGCCGGTCAGCCCAAACAGCACGATCTGACAGGTCGTGACGCTTCGACCTGCAAAGCGCCGCTCAATATCGCCGGCATGCGCGCGCTCGTGCGCATCCATGTAACCACCCTCGTCTAACCTCACGCCGGCGTCGCCGTGATCGTGATCCTCCGAGAACCGCAGATCATGGTCGTGAGAATGGCCGGCATGCCCTAGCCTCAGCCGCCCCAGGAAGGCGCGTGGTTCGGGGATTTCGTCGACACTTTCGAGATAGTCGCCACGGTCGACAAAGGCGAACGACTGGCGCGACTGGTCGGGCTGCCAGCGCGAACCACGCTCAGTGCGAAGCCGCCAGCGCGGTGGAACGCCGTCCTCAAATACTTCCAGGGCAACCTGCCCGTGCCCGGTATCAATCCGCTGCACATCAGCGTGCTCACGATGATCGTTATGGTCATGGTCATGGCCATGAGTATGCCCAGCTTCGGCGACCGCTTCGCGTCGCGTGCGCCAGATCATCCACAGGCCAACGCTAAGCACGATCACGGCAGATGCGATCTGCAGATAAGGTTCGCTGGTCGCGCCATCGAGATTACGCCCGAGATATTGCCCGCCGAGCGCCACCACCCACACGACAATGGAATGCGAGATCGCTGCCGACACGCCGAGCAGGACTGCCTGTGCGATCGTTCCGCGCACGGCGATAATGAACGCCGCCATCATCGTCTTGGAATGGCCGGGCTCCAGCCCGTGCAACCCGCCCAGCAGAACCGCTGCGGGGATGTAGAGCCAAGCGTGGCCGCCAGCGAGTAGTTCGAGAAGCGACGGCACGTTGGGGACCTTCAGAGATACTTGGTGAGCGACTTGAACTCGCGCAGCGCCTGCTCGCCGCTCTTCCCCTCGGTTGCGACAGCGTCAGCGATGCAATGCTCCATGTGATCATGGATCAGGGCGCGCTTGACGGTTCGGATGGTGCTTTCGACCGCCTGCAGTTGCTGCGCGAGATCGAGGCACGACCGTCCATCGCTCAGCATAGAGAGGATTGAGGCTATATGGCCCTGAGCTTGGGTTAGCCCTCGGTGGACTTCGGGATCGGATGCGTGCGACATTCACGCCCCCTACCCCCTAGGGGGGAGGGGGTCAATCGACACGTCGAACGCCGTTGGTCGGGCTTGCTTTGAGGGTGGGGTTCTCAAGCTGGACTAGCCGTTTCGGCCAGTCGCCCTAGCTGGGAAACATCGAAAAGGGCCCCGCATAAAGCGGGGTCATACTATCAGGCGTGCCTGATGAGCTGCCATGTAACGCCTTTGCCGTCGTAGGAGCGGCATTCGATTTCCCTTCGCGATCAGCGACGATCCGCCAGGCCAGGCACGCTGATGGCTGCGTCGAGCCGAGATCCTCGAGATCGCAAATAGTCCGGCGGCGGCACAACACCCCTTGCCAAAGCTGAATAAAGTATCGGACACCGTGC
>JAQGLH010000300.1 GCA_028293005.1 Alphaproteobacteria bacterium | reverse complement strand
TTGAGCGCGCGAAGCGGGGCCCCTATTCAGCGCCCAAGACCGACCAGCCCAAGCTGCTGTGACCAAGCTGCTGTAATCGGCCGACCCGATCGGGAAAATGCGATGCTGATGTCGAACAATCAGAAGCCGGCGCGCCTTCACTATCTGGCAGGCACGTTCCGCATCCTGAGCTCGGGCGATCACGTCGTCTGCGCGGTCACCGGCCAGCCGATCGCCCTCGAGGATCTGCGCTACTGGAGCGTCGACCGGCAGGAGGCCTATGTTTCGGCCGAAGCTTCGCTCGAGGCATCCAAACGCGCGTGACCGGGAAACGCCCGTGACCGGGAAACGCACGTGACTGGGAAACGCGCGTGACCGGGTCGCCGCGCCGGGGGCGGGCGGCGGCGCTTGCGGCCTTGCTCTGTGCTTCGGGACCGCTGGACTCGGCGATTCCTCAGCCGCCGGCGCTGCCGGCCGCTGCCGCAGCCGACGGGTTCAGCTTCAGCGGCGGGTTCGTGCAGGGCGGGCTGGTCAAAGGTCATGCTCCACCGGGGACCGTGAAGCTCACGCTCGACGGCAAACCGATCCAGCTCGCCGGCGACGGCCGGTTCATCCTCGGCTTCGATCGCGACCAGGCGGCCGGCGCCATTCTGGCCGCGCAAAATGCAAGCGGCACCCAGGTGCAGCGGGCGCTGCGCATCGCCGCGCGCGGCTGGCGCATCGAGCATATCGACGTCGCGCGCCGACCAGGCGCCGCAACCGACGATTATCTCGCCCGCCGCGCGATCGAGGTGCGCAGGATCGAAGCCGCGCGCAGCACCGGCGCATCGGCCGGCGGCTGGGCGCAGCCGTTCATCCTGCCGGTGCGCGGACGGATCAGCGGCCTTTTCGGATCGCAGCGTTTTTATCGCGGCCAGCCCGCCGCGTTCCATAGCGGGCTCGACATCGCGCCGGGCGCGGGGGCGACGGTCGTCGCGCCGGCGGACGGACTGGTGGTGCTTGCCGGCCCGCCGATGTTCAGCCTCGAGGGCAATCTCGTGATCATCGATCATGGCATGGGCCTCAACAGCGCCTTCCTGCACCTCGCCACCACCGCAGTACGGGCGGGCCAGCGCGTCGCGCAGGGGGATAGGATCGGGACGGTGGGCGCGAGCGGGCGCGCCACCGGGCCGCATCTCCACTGGAGCGTCAAATGGAACGATGCGCGGCTGGACCCTCAGGCGCTGGTGCCTGCGTCACCGGATTGACGATGGCGCGGCGATCGATTCGGGAAGGTCAGCTGACGCGGCGAACGCGGATTGCGGGCTGTCCGCCAATCCGCATCATATAGCTGCCAAGCGCCGCCTTCTTGATCACCACCTTCGATCCCCGCCTTGGCGGCAGGCCCAGCGGCCGGCTGTCGATCTGGCGCCAGGTCGCGCCGCCTTCGAGCTGGAGGATCCAGCCGCCGTTTTCGTCCATTCGCGACCCGGCGACGACGCCGTCGACCGAGCTCAGTTCTTCCTCGCCCCTGCCCTGGCCTCCGAAGAGGTTGAGATCCGGCAGGCTGAGGCCGAACAAGGTCTTCTTGGTCTGCCGGATATGCTCCCGGTCGAGGACGACCAGGTCGCGCTTGTTTATCGCGGCCTCGAGCTTCCCGACCGCATCGTCGAAACAGGCGAGGCGAGCTTCGTTTTCGGCGATCGCACGGCAGCGCGTTAGCGCCGAATAGGCTTCGGGATGCGGATCGGCCGTGCGGATTTGAGAATGAACGGCCGGACTTCCGCTCCCGATCATGAGCATGAATAAAGCCGCTCGCGGAACAACTTTCCTCATCGCGAATTTCCCGAAGTGCGAGGATCGTTATGGCGTTCCGATCCCGGCGGCGCAACGGCGCTATAAACGTGGTCCCTTAAAGTAATCGGGCTACGAATGCTACCCTGACGCCATCTAATTCCTGACATCTCAAGTAAAACCGAAAGCTTGCTATAAAGCCCTCAAACACCACCGCATCTTTGCGCAGTTGCGACATGCACCGCAACTGGCTGTACCACCCAGATAATGTGGTATCGTATTATCCTATTGTAACGAGATGTTGCACTTTTGCTACATTTCCGTCGAATCGACGCGCATTCCTGAACACAAGCTTTACAATTCGGTTAATCCGAGGCGATGGGACTCCCAATACGGAAGCGTCACGATGCTTCTGGTTGGTTGTACCGAGGTGAAGGAGCGCGGCTCGTCACCTCACCCTTCAGCGAGGACTCACCATGAGCGAATCCATCAACCTTCAAAGCGGCGTTCTGAACGGCAGCATTGCTTCCGCTTTGCTTGCCTGTGCGGGCGCGGACTTCGAACATTTCGTAACCGGTCGATGAGGAGAGTGACGATGGCAAACAGCAGACTGATCAGCAGCCTCCTCGCGACCACGATCTGCACGAGCGCGGCCGCCCTCGCGGTTCCCGCTCAGGCGCAGGATACGGGTGCGCCGCCGCAGGCTCAGCCGCCGACCGGCCCGATCGAGAGCACGACGGGTCAGGTTACCGGAACCGCGACGAATGCCGCCGAACCAGGCAATCAGGAAATCATCGTCACCGGCTCGAGGATTCCGCAGCCGAACCTGACCTCGGCCGCTCCGGTCACGGTCGTCAGCCAGCAGGACATCAAGCTGCAAGGCACGACGCGAATCGAGGACATGCTCAACAGCTTGCCGCAAGTTTCCGCCGGGCAGGCGAGCGGCGTGTCGAACGACGCGACCGGCGCGGCTTCGGTCGACCTTCGCGGCCTGGGCGTGAATCGCACGTTGGTGCTGGTCAACGGCCGCCGCCTGATGCCGGGCGACCCCAACGATTCCTCGGCGGACTTGAACGCGATTCCGGACTCGTTGGTGAAGCGCGTTGAAGTGCTCACCGGCGGCGCCTCGTCGACCTATGGCGCGGACGCGGTGGCCGGCGTCGTCAACTTCATCATGGATACGGATTTCGAAGGCATTCGTCTCGACGGACAGTATAGTTTCTACCAGCATAACAATAACAACAAGGTGCTTCCCCCGCTGCTTCTGGCGCGGCAGGCGCAGGGTTTTTCCGGTTACGATTTCCCGACAGGTTCGGGCACCGACGGCGATCAGATCAATGCGTCGATCGCGATCGGCGCCGGCTTCGACGACAATCGCGGCCATGTCGTGGCCTATTTCGGATATCGTGACGTCAATGCGGTGTCGCAGGCCAATCGCGACTATAGCGCCTGCACCATCCAGGACCTCAGTGCCACGGCTCTTCAGTGCGGCGGCTCGAGCTTCTCCGGAGAGGGCAATTACCTCCTCTACAACCAGGGCACCTCGACCTTCTTCACGACGGGCCCCAACCGGACGCTTCTGCCCGGGCGCACACGATATAATTTCGCCCCGACCAACTATTTCCAGCGGCCCGACGAGCGCTACACGGGCGGGTTCTTCGCGAAATATGAAATCAATGACGCGATCAAGCCGTACCTCGAATTCATGTTCATGGATGATCGGACGAGGGCCCAGATCGCGCCCTCCGGTAACTTCGGTAACACGCTTTCGATCAATTGCGACAACCCCCTGATCGGCCCGCAGCAGTTTGCGATCATTTGCGCGCCGGAGAATCGGGTGACGGGCTTCCTCGGCAACTTCCCGCTCACATCGGTCAGCAATCCGGATCCTACGGCTCCCCCGATCAATTTCATCGATCCGACGACCGGAGCCAAGTATCAAAGAGGGTTCCTCCAGGTCTTTCGCCGCAATGTCGAAGGCGGTCCTCGCGTCGCCGACCTTCAACACACCCAATATCGTGGCGTCGTCGGCGCCAAGGGCGATCTGAACCCGGCCTTTTCCTACGATGTCTTCTATCAATATGGCCGGACGAATTACGCCCAGACCTATTTCAACGAGCAGTCCGCCGCCCGCCTGACGCGCGCGATCGACGTCGTCTCAGGCCCCGGCGGGACACCGATCTGCCGATCGGTCAGGGACGGTACCGATCCCACTTGCGTCCCTTATGATGTCCTGGGAGGCACGATCAGCGACGCGGCCGTCGCCTATGTCGCGGCGACCGGCTTTCAGCGCGCAGTGCTGGAGGAAAAGATAGCCAGTGGCTCCGTGACCGGGCAGCTTGGCGAATATGGAGCCAAGCTTCCCTGGGCCAACGACGGCGTGAGCTTCAATATCGGCCTCGAATATCGCAAGGAGAAGCTCGACCTGCAGACCGACGCCTCGTTCCAGGCGGGCGATCTCACGGGGCAAGGCGCACCGACCTTGCCGATCAAGGGCAGCTTCAACGTCAAGGAAGTGTTCGGCGAAGTCCAG
>JAQGLH010000009.1 GCA_028293005.1 Alphaproteobacteria bacterium | reverse complement strand
GTCGCAGGGGTGGACGATCACGGTACGGATAGGCAGGCCGCCCTCGGCTGCCGCGAGAAGAGCATGGTAGCGGTCGTGGTTCGCAATCCGAAAGTCGGGAAGGGCGATCCGTGGCCGCCGGACCTTTTCAGTCGGCGCCTTCACCTCGGCTTTCCCTACGATCACGTCCTCGCCGTGCTGATTGACGCACCGGCAGTCCAGCAGGACGACATGATGCTCCTGGCGTTTCTCCGTGACCGTTACCGATGCTGTGATGACGTCGCCGAGACCCACCGGGCGAAGGAAGCGCAGGCTCTGGCTGAGGTAGATCGTGCCTGGTCCCGGCAGTTCCGTGCCCAGCACGCTGGAGATCAAGCCGCCACCCCAAAGGCCGTGGGCGATGACTTTGTGGAAGATGTCGTCTTCGGCGAAGGCGGGGTCCATATGGGCCGGGTTCACATCGCCGGATACCAGCGCGAACAGCTGGATGTCCTGCTCGGTGAGCGTGCGGGTGACGCTGGCGCTCTCGCCGACACTCATCTCTTCGAAGGTTCGGTTCTCGATCAGCAAGGGCGCCATGACGTTCATCGTTCCATCACGTAGCTGCCTGGGGCCGCTTCCATGGAGTTCGACGTTCGTCCCGCACCGCCCGTCCTCGGCGGCCTTTCCAGGCTGAAGGGCGGTGTCAGCCAGGCCGGATCCTTGAACCGCTGATCGTCTACGACCTCGGTGGCCATCATGCCGCCGGCCTCGCGACGGCCTCCGTTCCGTCTCTCGCAAGCGATTTTTCGAGAATCGTAAGGGTAGCGTCACCCGGAAAGGGGCGGGAGGTGAACCCCATGTCGCGCTCGACCCTGATCGCGGAGCGGTTGTCGTGGCTCTCGATGGCTTGCAGCGTCTTGACGCCCATCGCCGTCGCCTGCTCGCCGGCGTGCTCCAGCAAACTCCATCCGATGCCCCTGTTCTTGAAATCGGACCTGATGACGATCGCGACTTCCGCGTGCTCGAGGTCATCCTCGATCGCAAGCATTGCGCTAGCCACCAGACAGCCCGTGACCACGTCGAAGGCAAGAAAGTTCTCGACGCGGCGATGGTCGACATGGGTGAGGAGCGCGAGCTGTGCGTGGCCGACCTTCTGAATTGCGGAGAGAAATCGAAACCGCAGGTCGTCTTGCGTCACGTGCGTGAAAAACTCGGCGAGGGCAGCTTCGTCCCTTTCGTCCGCGCTTCGAACCTGGAAGCTGAAGCCGGAGTGGGTGGTCAGCTCCATGCCTTCATTGAAGGGGGGCTGACGGCTGCCGCTAACGCCGGTGAGTTCTTGATCGAGGTCCATGGCTTTTACCCATCTCGGCAAGCGGGAGCGCACGGTCTCTCTGTCACAGGACGCTTGCGGAAGGGGCCAGGTGATTTGAAGTATATGGTGCGTTCGGGCCTGATTGCGAGGTGGCCCGCGCCACCGGTGGGTAATGCGCGGCGGAAAGGAGCGGTGCCGCCGGCAATTCTAGCACAGTGGCACGGCTCGCCAGGTGCTACTTGTAGGTGCTTGATTTCCGTAGGAATATCCAGACGTTCTTGCTAGCATCGTGAAATCACCGGCTCCCTTATGGCCCGTCGGTGGCTGAGAGACAGGTTTGCTCCCGCCCTTGAGGAGCATCTAACCGTGAAGCCACGATGGGGAACTCCATTTTGGGCCGAGAATATCGCTTGGTCGAGCGTCGAACGCGTCGACGCAGATGCGATGATCGGGCTGGGGCAGGGACCCTTCGCCGCCACCGAGCAGACCGACTTCGAGGTTATGGCGATCTTGAGGGATTTGCTGCCCGATCCCGAATGATCGGCGAGTTGATACTCGCGACTTCTTGGTGATGATTAAGGCCAGAATGGCGAACCTACTGCTCGCCTTGGGCGTACGGTCACTCGAATGCGAAGGTAATATTTATCGCTATGATGAAGGCGGCCATATTCGTTGAGCCAGGGCGCATCGTGCTCAGTGATAAGCAGATTCCTGACGTTGGCGTGACGGATGCGCTGATCCGGATCTCCACAACAACAATCTGTGGGACCGACGTTCATATTTTGAAGGGAGAGTATCCGGTTGCGAAGGGTCTCACCGTTGGCCACGAGCCGGTTGGCGTGATCGAGAAGCTTGGCTCCGCCGTCACCGGCTACGTAGAAGGTCAGCGGGTCATCGCGGGAGCGATCACCCCAAGCGGCCACAGCTATGCTTCCTTGTGCGGCTGTCACTCGCAGGACGGTCCAGATACGCCGTCCGGCTTCAAAGCGTTAGGTGGTTGGCGCTTCGGCAACACGATCGACGGGTGCCAGGCCGAATATGTTCTCGTGCCCGACGCGATGGCTAATCTGACGCCCATTCCTGACAGTCTCACCGATGAGCAGGTCCTGATGTGTCCCGACATCATGTCCACTGGCTTCGCGGGAGCCGAGAGCGGAGGGGTGAGCATCGGCGATACGGTGGCTGTATTCGCACTTGGACCCATCGGCCTGTGCGCGGTGGCCGGGGCCAAGCTGATGGGCGCAACGAAGATCATCGGGGTTGACACCGTTGCTGCCCGAATGACCGTGGCGAGCAGGCTTGGTTGCGACTTCGTGGTCGATTTTGCGGCATCGGATCCGGTTGCGGAGATCATGAGGCTGACCGGGGGACGCGGGGTCGACGTCGCCATCGAGGCACTCGGCACCCAAGGCACATTCCAGTCCGCATTGAGGGTTCTCAGGCCCGGCGGCACTTTGTCCAGCCTCGGTGTCTATTCCGGCGATCTCGTCATCCCGGCGGACGCCTTCTCGGCTGGGCTCGGAGACAACAAGATCGTCACGTCCCTATGTCCGGGTGGGAAGGACCGCATGAGGAGGCTCATGACGGTCATCGAATCCGGCCGGATCGATCTCAGCGCGATGGTCACTCATCGGTTCCCATTGGATCGGATTGAGGAAGCTTATGACTTATTCTCAAATCAGCGCGACGGCGTGCTCAAGGTGGCCATCACTCCTTAGCCGATCCATCGGCCACCGCCGGCTTGCCGATGCGGAGGTGGTCGAGGAGTTCAACGAGCACATCGGCCTGGTTTTCAGCGGATGGGTCCGGGGGGAAAGCTGCTCCGAAGATAACCGAATCTTGAAGGGGCAATAACCTGGTGCCCCGCTGCGCGATCGCCCGCGGCGAAGCTGAGACCCTGGGTCATAGCCGTCGCCGGTGACGTGAATTATCGAACGGGCGGCCCTCGCCGGCAACCGCATATTCAAGCTGCCCTTCGCGCGTCTGAATGATCTGACTCACGTCCGAAACCCGCGCGCAGCTTGGCGCCAATGCTCGTAACAAGCGGGTCTGCCTAGGCTCCGGCGAGGGTGTTCGCCAGCACGTTATATGCTGACAGCCACGCCTGCTGCTACAACCCTGTTGCAAACTCCTCGTCAGGCCCTAGGCCCACGGGGTGCCACTTCCGCCAATTCCCCCGCGCCCTAACCCGTTCTTCCTCTTCGCGACGGGGATTGAAAACAGCTATCCGACGATAAATGGCGGACGCACCCGGATCGATCAAATGGAAGCCAGCGGGCACTACGGTCTGTGGAGCCGCGACTTCGATTTGGTTGAAAGCCTCGGAATACGCTTTTTGCGCTTAGGGCCCGCCATTCACCGAACTTGGATTGAAGCCGATCGGTACGACTGGGCTTTCGCTGACGAGACAATGGAGGACATTCGCCGGCGCGACCTGGTGCCGATCGTCGACCTCTGTCATTTCGGGGTGCCCGACTGGATCGGCAATTTTCAGAACCCCGATTTTCCTCAGCTGTTCGGAGGCTACGCACGCGCTTTCGCCACCCGTTTTCCCTGGGTGCAGTTTTACACCCCGGTCAACGAGATGTTTATCTGCGCCCTCTTCAGCGCGAAGACCGGCTATTGGAATGAGCAGCTCAAATCCGATCATGCGTTCGTCACAGCTCTCAAGAACATCGTCGCGGGGAACGTTCTTGCTAGCCGTGCGATCCTGGACGTCCGACCAGACGCCATCTTCATCCAATCCGAATCGGCTGAATATTTTCATGCACTCAGCCCGGACGCGCTCGGTCTTGCGGAAACGATGAATGCTCATCGGTTTCTTTCCCTCGACCTGAACTACGGCCATCCGGTCGACGCCAGCAGCTACCAGTATCTTCTCGATAACGGCATGACCCGCGCAGAGTACGATTTCTTCCAGCATTCAGACCTGCGTCACCACTGCATCATGGGCAACGACTACTACGCCACCAACGAGCACTCGGTTTCGGCTTCAGGCAAGGTCCGGCCCTCGGGCGAGATATTCGGGTTCGACGAAATCGCCCGCCAGTACCACGGCCGGTACAAAATCCCGGTGATGCACACGGAGACAAATTACGATCAGGGTGCGGGCGGCGATGAAGCCGTTCGGTGGCTCTGGAAGCAGTGGGCCAATGTGATGCGCATTCGAAACGACGGAATTCCGATCGTGGGCTTCACTTGGTATTCTCTAACTGACCAGGTGGACTGGGATAGCTCGCTTCGCCGTCAGGCTGGGCACATCAATCCTCGCGGACTGTTCGATCTCTCGCGAAACATTCGCCCTGTGGGTAAAGCTTATGCGGAGCTGATCAAGCAATGGCAGTCGGTCCTTCCTGCGCAGAGTGCGTGCCTCGCCGTGCCCTTCTTTCTACCGAGTGAGTATGACGACCCGCTGGCAAGGCGTAGGCGGGATTGGATTCGCCAATGCCGTGCTCACCGGCCCCTGAAGGCCGGGAGTAGGACGAACGTCTGGCCAGGCCAAACAGCTCTGTAACGTCACTCGGCCTCTACGTCTTGCCGGGTCGCAAGCGACCATGTCGAATCCAGCGAGGCCGATATCGAGAAAAGCGTCGCGTCGCTCACCACATTATTTAATCAGGTTTCGAACGGGGAACCTCCCGTCGAAAGCTATGTGCAAAGGTGCTCCAGTCAAAGGTGAAGCTACGCCCGTAAATGGATATGGGAGGTGCGGCTCATCCGAATTCCCTGAGTTTCCACTTAGCTAATAAGCGCTCCGTCAGCGTGAAAGGGTTCTGTATCAAAGCTCCGGCGGCGATCGTAGAACTTGACCTGCATTCGAACCCTTCCCACCGGCTCCACGAAATGCCGCTGGTCGGGCAGCAGCAGCAGCCGGGGTGGCAGTGGAAACGATAAGCACTTCGGGCGGGTCGATGAAAGAGAGTTTCAGTTCCCCCTCGAGGACCCGAACCACTCCCATACGCCTGGCTTGGTGCGATGCTCGCGACGCAAGGCCGCCGGGAGAGTCAAAGATAGGTGTCGAGCGATAGGGTTGGAGTGCCGCTGACTGGCCACGTCAGGCATTCGCCCGGATTTCGGCGCATGTGGTGGATAGGGTGCCAAACGCGCAGGGTCTATTCACTGGATCGCTGCACCGACGGGTTTGGGATCGCACGTAAAGAGCTACCGCTGTAGATTCACATATCAAGTCAAGGGGTTGTTCACGCTCCGCCGATACGTGTATGTTGCTCTTGCGAGGGAGAGCCGCATCAAAATGACATTGAGTGACCAGGTGGCGGCATTGATAATTGATCGCGCTCCGTCGAGAGCCCGGCAGCTCTCGGCACAGGCGCGGCAGATTTCTGCGCATTCGCGGCAGATATGGATGTGGTGCTGAGACCCACGTGCCATGAAGTCGACATCCTTGGGCCGACGCGCACGCCCACCCATCACGAAACGCGCATGTCCATGATCTGGCGATCGGAGGATAGCTCTCCCCTATTGGAAGCCTTTCTCGGCGTTGCGCGGGCTGCGCGGAAGGCACTTCCCTGATTTTCCTGCTCAGGCGTGCTATTCGAACACATTCATTTTTGTTCGTTTAGCAACTATAATCATAGCATCGAGGAGAGCGATGAAACCTGCTGCTCATTCAGACGAACGGGATTGGAGTTGGTCGACCAAGAGTGCGGCGGCCGAGGATCGCGTGCGCCAATGGGCCGCCGTCCTTTCACGCGAGATCGCGGAAATGGCGGTTTCGAGCGACCTCGAGAAGCAGTTCACAGCAAGCTGGGACCGCTATGGCCTTGGCCCCTTGGAACTCAACTTCCTAAGCTGTTCGCGCCAGACCGTTTCACGTTCACCCGAAATGATCACGCGAGATTTGGTTCCGTATTTCGAGCTACTGTTCGCAAGGCAGGGCGCGATTGATGTGAGCCATGGGGGCGCGCGGAGCGTCGTGCCGCCCGGTGGCTTCGTGCTCCTGGATGATCGCCTCTGCTACGATCTTGAATTTCCGGATGGAAGCGACTGTCTCACAGTTCGAATGCCGGAGGCGTGGCTGGATGACTGGTCGCCCAATGCGCGCGGGCTGATCGGCCAACCGCTCGGATTACGCTCGCCATGGGGGCGACCGCTTGCGGGATTGCTGACAGCTGTCGCCGACAACGGTCTGGCGACCACCATACTCTCACGTAGTACGCTCGCGGACCAGCTGGGCAGCATGGTCGAGATGCTCGCGAGCACCGCCCAGTTACAACCCGCAGATCGGACGAACACGGGCCGACGCGCGCTGGATGTCATCACTATGATGTGCACGGATGCCGAACTCGATCCCGCTCGAGTCGCCCGCGAGATGTGTATCAGT
>JAQGLH010000176.1 GCA_028293005.1 Alphaproteobacteria bacterium | reverse complement strand
CCTCCGAAACCATCCTGATCGTCGATTTCGGAAGCCAGGTGACGCAGCTTATCGCCCGCCGCGTGCGCGAGGCCGGCGTCTATAGCGAGATCGCGCCGTTCAACAGCGCCGCGGAGGCGTTCGCCCGGCTGCAGCCCAAGGGAGTCATCCTGTCGGGCGGACCCGCTTCAGTGACGCTCGCGGAAAGCCCGCGCGCGCCGCCCGAATTGTTCGATGCCGGCGTGCCGATGCTCGGCATTTGCTACGGCCAGCAATTGATGGCCGAGCAATTGGGCGGCACGGTGGTCACCGGCGATCATAGCGAATTCGGCCGCGCCTTCCTCGAGATCAAGGGCGAGTGCGCGCTGTTCGATGGATTGTGGGCGCCCGGCGAACGCCACCAGGTGTGGATGAGCCACGGCGACAAGGTCGAGCGGCTTCCCGATGGCTTCCGCATCGTCGCCGAATCGCCCGGCGCACCGTTCGCCGCCTCTGCCAACGACGCCAAGCGCTTCTACGGCGTCCAATTCCACCCCGAGGTCGTGCACACGCCCGACGGCGCCAAGCTGATCGCCAATTTCGTGCGCCACGTCTGCGGGCTTGCCGGCGATTGGACGATGGCCGAGTTCCGCGCGACCAAGATCGCGGAGATCCGCGAGCAGGTCGGCAAAGGGAAGGTGATCTGCGGCCTCTCGGGCGGCGTCGATTCCGCGGTGGCAGCAGTGCTGATCCACGAAGCGATCGGCGATCAGCTCACCTGCGTGTTCGTCGATCACGGCTTGATGCGCGCTAACGAGGCCGAGCAGGTCGTGAGCCTGTTCCGCAATGCCTACAATATCCCGCTCGTCCACGTGAATGCCGAGGTCCTGTTCCTGAGCGGCCTCGCGGGCCTCACAGACCCGGAGGCGAAGCGCAAGTTCATCGGCAAGACCTTCATCGACGTGTTCGAGGAGGAAGCGCGCAAGGTCGGCGGCGCCCAGTTCCTCGCGCAGGGCACGCTCTACCCGGATGTAATCGAGAGCGTGAGCTTCACCGGCGGCCCATCGGTGACGATCAAGAGCCATCACAATGTCGGCGGCCTGCCCGAGCGGATGAACATGAAGCTGGTCGAGCCGCTGCGCGAATTGTTCAAGGACGAGGTGCGCGAGCTCGGCCGCGAGCTCGGTCTTCCCGAGGCGTTCGTCTCGCGCCATCCGTTCCCGGGCCCCGGTCTTGCGATCCGCATCCCGGGCGAGGTCACCAGGGAAAAGTGCGACACGTTGCGGAAGGCCGACACGATCTACCTCGAGGAAATCCGCAGCGCCGGCCTTTATGACGCGATCTGGCAGGCGTTCGCGGTGCTGCTGCCGGTGCGCACCGTCGGCGTGATGGGTGACGGACGCACCTATGACAGTGTCTGCGCGTTGCGTGCGGTGACCTCGACCGACGGTATGACCGCCGACGTCTTTCCGTTCGATGCCGCCTTCCTGAGCCAGGTCGCGACGCGGATCGTCAACGAGGTGAAGGGAATCAACCGCGTGGTCTACGATTATACCTCGAAGCCGCCCGGCACGATCGAGTGGGAGTAGGGGAACAGCGGCAATAACGGGGTACGACGACCCCGTCGGCTTCTCTTCCCCGTCGCGACGAGCGAGGCGGCCGGCCGCAACATCGGCGACTTTCATGACGGCCCCGCGGGCGTGCTCGTGGTGACAAGCTCGTCCAGTTGCTCGAAGCGCTCGCCAAACCCACCGCCCCCGAGATCGCCGCCGCCACCCTATTACTTAGCCATTGCGCTAACCATTCCTGCCCTTATACTTAGCCATATGGAAAAGCATTTCGAACCGCTGGACGGCGTCTGCCAAGCGCTCGCTGCTCCACCCGCCGGGCGGTGCTGGGGCGGCTCGGACGAGGGCTCGCGAGCATCAGCGAGCTGACGATGCGGTTCGACATGGCGCTGCCCTGGTTCCTGAGTCACATCCGCACGCTCGAGCAGAGCGGCTTGATTAGCGGCTCGAGCAAATCGTCACGACCGAAGAACCGAAAGGAAATCGCCAATGATCCGCTCCGCAGATCCAGAGCTCGACCTGACGATCTCGCGAGTGATCGCAGCCCCCCGTTCCGCGGTCTGGAACGCCTGGGCGGACCGCACCCCGTTCGAGCAATGGTGGGTCCCGGCCCCAGCCCGATGCCGGGTCGATTTGATGGACCTCGAGCCCGGCGGGGGCTTGGAAACCCGAATTTGCGAGAGCCACGGCGTCTTCAGGCCGCATATGAGCGGCTGCTTCCTCGCCGTGGATCCGGCGGAGCGGATCGTCTTTACGACGTGCCTGACCGACGGATGGCGACCTGCGGAGCAGCCCTTCATCACCGCGATCATCACCTTTGCCGATCACCCCGACGGGACCAAGGTCGACGCCTACGTGATGCACAGGAATGAAGCCGACCGCGCCATGCATGACGAAGCAGGCTTTTTCGTCGGCTGGGGCACCTGCCTGACCCAGCTTGCCGCGATCGCCGAGCGAGGCGCGTGACGGTTGCGAAGCCGTACATTACAGAAACGGCGACGAAGCAGCCGAGGATCATATGAACGCCGCAACTTCGCTTACCGTCTACGGCATCAAGAATTGCGACACGGTCAAGAAGGCGCGCGCTTGGCTCGACACGAATGGCGTCCGCTACGTCTTCCACGATTACAAGAGCGCGGGAATCGAGGCCGAGCGGCTGCTCGGCTGGGCGAAGGAAGTCGGATGGGAGCGGTTGCTCAACCGCAGCGGGACGACCTTTCGCAAGCTTGCCGATGCGCAGAAGCAGGATCTCGACCAAGCCAAGGCGATCGCGCTGATGGTGGCGCAGCCCTCAATGATCCGGCGTCCGGTGGTGGAGGCGGCCGGTGGGTTGCTCGTCGGGTTCGACGCGGATCTCTATCGCCGCGCGCTGCTCTGACCCCTTCAGGTCGCCTTCTGGCAAAGCGGCCGAGGAATCGCTAAAAGCGCCGCGATGTCCACATACACGCTCGACACCTCGACCAGCCGCGCCAATCCGACACCGGCGCCGATGCGTCGCCTCACCGCTCCCGCCATCCGTGATCGCAAGGGCGGCGATGCGATCGTGATGCTGACCGCCTATACGGCGCGAATGGCGCAATTGCTCGATCCGCATTGCGACCTTCTGCTGGTCGGCGACAGCCTAGGGCAGGTGATCTACGGCCTCCCGTCGACGATTCCGGTCAGCCTCGACATGATGTGCGCGCACGGCGCGGCGGTGGTGCGCGGCTCATGGCATGCGCTCGTGGCGATCGACATGCCGTTCGGCTGTTATGAGGCGAGCCCCGCGCAGGCGTTCGAGAGCGCAGCGCGTATTCTCAAGGAAACCGGCGCGGCGGCGGTCAAGCTCGAAGGCGGCGAGGCGATGGCCGAGACGATCGCCTTCCTGAGCAGGCGGGGGATACCGGTGATCGGCCATGTCGG
>JAQGLH010000257.1 GCA_028293005.1 Alphaproteobacteria bacterium | reverse complement strand
CGCCGCGCCGGGGGGCCCACTTTATTTGCGCCGTCCGCGCGGCTTTCGATCTTCGTTCCGTCCCTCGATTCGCGGGGGAGAGCCGATCTAGGACGTAGAAACGCCGGCTTTTCGAGACTGTCATCTTCTCCCTGCCAAGGTGGCAAGGCTATGCAGGCGCCCTCATCGGCGTTCAGGCGGGGCGAACCACGACGATGACAATTCCTCCCCTGCCTGTGCGTGGGAGAATCGTTGCCCTCACCGCACCTCCAGCGCCTGCAGCGCGGCCCTGAGCTGCACCTGACGGAACGGCTTCGCCAGTCGTGGGATGGTGGGCGAGATGCCTTCGAGATCGGCGTAGCCCGAGACGATCAACGTTCGCGTGGCAGGGAATTCCGACGCGACCAGCTGCGCGAGATCGGTGCCCGACATGCCCGGCATCAGATGGTCGGTCACCAGATAATCGGGCGCCTGCTGCCGCAGCTTGACCAGCGCCTCCTGGGCGGACGCGGCTTCGGAGACCCGATAGCCGAGCTCGCGCAGCATTTCAGCGGTACTGTTGCGCACCAGCTCTTCGTCGTCGACCAGCAGCACGGTGCCGGCGCCCGGTGCCACCTCGGCCTGCTTGGGCGCGCGGCGCGTATCGCGCTCGGCGCTGTCGATCGGCAGATAGAGCGACACCGTCGTCCCCAGCCCCGGCTTGCTCGCGATCTTCATCGCGCCGCCGAGCTGCGAGGCGAGCCCGTGCACCATCGACAGCCCGAGCCCAGTACCCTTGCCGACGCCCTTGGTCGAGAAGAACGGCTCAATCGCCTTTGCGAGCGTCGCTTCGTCCATGCCGATGCCGGTGTCGGACACCGACAGGCGGATATAGCTGCCCGCGCCAAGGCCGATGCCCTGCTGGTCGCGCACCTCCTCCTGCGCGGCGGCGATCGTCAGCGTGCCGTCCTCGGCCATCGCGTCGCGCGCGTTCACCGCCAGGTTGAGGATCGCCATCTCGAGCTGGTTGGCGTCCGCCCGCGCGCGCGGCAGCGACGCTGGGACGTCGACTTGCAAGGTGATCTTGGGCCCCGACGTGCTGGCGATCAGGTCCGCCATTCCGCCGACGAGCTCGGGAAGGTCGACCGGCCCCGCCTGCAGCGGCTGGCGCCGCGCGAACGCCAGCAGCCGCTGGACGAGCGTCTTCGCTTTCTCCGCCGATTCGAGCGCGGCGCCGACCAGGCGTTGCTCGCGCGCGCCGCCGATCTCGCGCCGCTGCAGCATGTCGAGGCTGCCGACGATCGGGGTCAGCAGATTGTTGAAATCGTGCGCGACGCCGCCGGTCAGCTGGCCCATCGCCTCGAGCTTCTGCGACTGGCGGAGCTGTTCGTGCACCGCCTCGAGCTCGCTGGTGCGGCTGCGCACCCGTTCCTCCAGCGATTCGTTGAGCTTGCGCAGATCCTCCTCGCGCGCCCGCAGCGCCGCTTCGGCGTTCTTCTGGTCGGTGATGTCGATCTGGATGCCGTCCCAGATGATCGATCCGTCGGGCTGCGCGCGCGGCGCCGAGATGATCCGCGACCAGCGCAGCTCGCCGTTGGCGTGGCGAAACCGCGCCTGCACGTCGAACGGCCGCAGCTCGGCGGTCGCTTTCGCCTCCGCCGCCGCCATCGCCTCGCGATCCTCGGGCAGCATGATCGAATAGGGGATCGTCGCATCCGCGAGCACCGCCTTGGCGGGGATGCCGGTCAATTTCTCGTGGCTCTCCGACACGAACAGGAAGCGCCGCTCGCCGTCCTTGGCCCCTGTCGAGATCTGGTAGACCATGCCGCCCGGCAGGTTCTCGGTGAGCGCGCGCAGCCGCGCCTCGTTCTCGTGGATCGCCTCTTCGGTCCGGCGCCGCTCGGTGACGTCGAGCGTCACCGCGAGCACCCCGTAGGGCTCGCCGTTCGCGCGCCGGATCACCGACACCGAATTGTTCACCCAGACGATCGCGCCGTCGGGCCGGATGTAGCGCTTCTCGTGCGTGTATGGCGTGCCGTCGGCGACCGCGCGCTCGAACAACGGGATGTTGCGGCCGAGATCGTCGGGGTGCGTGATCGACTGCATCGTGATCGTCAGCAGCTCGTCACGGTCGCGCCCGGCGATCTCGCAGAAGCGCTCGTTGACCAACGTGAAGGTACCGTCGAGATCGACCTGCGCGAACCCCGCCGTTGATTGCGAGACGAATGCGGCAAGCTGGTTCTGGTGCTCGCGCAACTCCTCCTCGGCGCGACGCTCCTCGGTGACGTCGTTGCCCTGGACGAAGATGCCGCTCACCTGGCCATCGGGCCCGCGCAGCGGCTGGTAGACGAAGTCGACGAACCTTTGCTCGATCCCGCTCCGCCGCTCGATCTTCAGCGGGGTCGATTTGCCGACCATCGCTTCGCCCGACCGGTAGACCTGGTCGAGCAGCTGCACGAAGCCCTGCGCGATCACTTCGGGAAGCGCGTCGGCGACCTTCTTGCCGACGATGTCGCGATGGCCGACCAGCCGGAAATAAGCCTCGTTGGCGAGCTGGAACACATGGTCCGGCCCTTCGAGCATCACCACGAAGCCGGGCGCCTGCTCGAACATCTGGCGCAGCCGCTCGTGCTGGCCGCTCAATTGCTGCTCGGCGCGGACTTTGGCGCTGGTCTCGACGACGATCGCCATCACCCCGACCGGCCGCCCGTCGTCATCCAGGATCGGCGAATAATCGAGGTTCATCCACACCTGCTCGGGCGCTCCCGAACCATGCCCCGATCGGTACAGCTTCAGCTCCTGGTCGCGATATTCGAGCGTCCCGCCGGCGAGCCCGACCTTCATCACATTGTCGTTGAAATCGGCGACCTCGGGCCAGCCTTCGCGGACCTTCGACCCGAGCAATCGCGGGTGGCGCGCCGCGGCGAAGATCGAATAAGCATCGTTGTAAATCATGACGCCGTCGTCGCCCCACAAGGTGACGATCGGCACGCGCGAGCGCAGGATCAGCGCGATCGTCGAGCGCAAGGTCGCCGGCCAGGAAGCGATCGGCCCGAGGCTGGTCGTCTCCCATGCGAATTCGCCGATCAGCCGACCCAATTCGCCGCCGCCCGCAAGAAAGGTCGGCTCCCGCCGCAGCTGTTGTGTCATGTCGAGAAGCCGGGCCCCGCTCGTTTTGTTTGCGGGCACGCTAACCGGTCCGAATCGTCGAGGATAGTGGCGCCGCACCTTCCGCTTCGAATTCCCCTACCGCCCGCGGTAAGGCGTGGGCGCGAGCGGAGCGAGCTCGTCTTTACGCGCGCGCTGTCGCGACGTGGTCCATCCCCCGGACCCTTCGATAAACGGGAGGGGAGAGCGTCAAGCCGCGATCGGCTGCTCGAACACCGCGAGATGATCGGCGAGCGCTTTCTGGAACGCGGGCCGGGCCTCGCCGCGCGCGACATAGGCCGCAAGCGTCGGGAACTCGTCGAGCACGCTGATGAGCCGCAATGGGCGCAGCACCGACACCATCATCAGATCCCCGACCGTGAACGCGTCGCCCTCTAGCCATTTCTTGTCGCCGAGCCGCGCGGCGAGATCGCGCAGTCGGGTCTCGAGATAGGCGCGCGCGACCGGGCGGCGCTCGTCGGCCCATGGGCGGTCGCCCTCGAAGCGGTCGTTGATGATCAGCCCGAGCACTGGCGGCTCGACGCTGTTGAGCGCCGCGATCACCCACTGCACCGTGTTCATCCGCCCGCGCAGGTCAGACGGGATCAGCTTGCCCGCGCGCTCGGCGATGCGCAGCACGATAGCGCCCGATTCGAACATCTCGACCTCGCCGTCGCTGTAGCAGGGCACCTGGCCGAACGGCTGGTTCGCGCGATGCGCGTCGCTCTTGGCGTCGCGGATCAGGTCGACCTCGTAAGGCTGGCCGACCTCCTCGAACGCCCAGCGAACGCGCACATCGCGCACCAGCCCGCGGGCGAAATCGGGCACCCAACCGAAGGTGGTGAGGCGGGGTAGGTCAGTCATCAGGATTCTCCCAGGTTCCACCGGCCCCTTTTCGCCCCGCTCATGCTACAAGCGAAGCGATTGCCGGGCCGGCGTCTTTTTGCCTGCGAGTCTCTAAGCTCGCTTGACTGCACTATGTTGATATCCACATAATCTGCCTCATGTCAAAGAGCCTGTCAAAGAAGATGCCGGACAAAGCCCCCAAGGAGCCCAAGCGACGGCGGGACGAGGCGGACCGAACTAGTCCCTTCGAGGTCGGCGATCTGTGCCTGTTCCTGCACGCCCAGCGCGCCGCGCGCGCACTCGCCCGGCAGTTCGACGAGGCGCTCCGCCCGACCGGCCTCACCAACGGCCAATTCTCGTTGCTGATGGCGATCAACCGCCCCGAGCCGCCGCGCATGCGCCCGGTCGCCGAGCTGCTCGCGATGGACCGCACGACCCTTACCGCCGCGCTTAAGCCGCTCGAGCGCCGTGGCCTGCTTGCCATTGAGTCCGACGCCGTGGACCGCCGTAGCCGCCGCCTGCGCCTGACCGCGGCCGGAAAAGCCCTGCTCTCCCAGGCGCTGCCGATCTGGCGCCACGTCCACGCCGGCATCGACGCCCGCCTCACGGGCTTCGACCTCGACCAGCTCAAAGCCTCCCTCCGCGCGCTCGCCTGACGCGAAGACTGCCCGATGATTCCTCCTCGGCACGAGGAGGAATTAAGGCGGCTCACTGCCCGATGATATTCCCGATCCCGCCGAGCCCGCCGAACGGATTGCGCTTTTTCTTCTTGCCCTGCTTCGGCGCCTCGGCTTCCGCGTCTCCACCGTCGCCCTGGTCGCCGCCGCCCGTCATCTCCGCCATGTCGACGCCGAGCAGGCCGGTGTAGCTCGAATTGGCGAGCAGCTTCACTGTCCAATCCGGCCGCCAGCTCGCCGGCGCCTTGGGTGGCCGCGCGGGATGGCTGAAATTAGCCTCGCCGCCCAACGCCGTGGCCGTCAGCATCGCCGATTGCGACGCCTTGGCGACTTCGGCCGGGACCGTGCAGCGCATCGCGCTCGCCGGCAGCAGCACCTTGCCCGTCACCAGCCGCGCGATCTCGTCCTGCGGCAGATGCGCCATCATCATCGGCATCGCCTGCGTCTCGCTCGAGCTCCACATCACCATGTCGCCGTTCTGCGCCGCGCCCATCGTCGCGACGAACCAGGCCTTCGCGCCGCTCACCGGCCGCCACGCCAGCGGCACCGATCCGCTCGGCCCCGCCTGATTACCCGAGACGGCCACGGGCGCGAGGAAATCCTGCCCCTGCGCGAGGGTGAACTTGATCTCGGGCGTATAATTGCCGCGCACGACATGCTCGCCCACCAGCGAGCCATCGGCGGGGAGGGGCTTCGGCGAGCGCTGGTTCGGCCATTCGCCATAGGTGGCATGGCGGCCCCAAGCCGGCCCCGACGAAGTCCGCATGGTCGCGAACGCCGGCGGCATCTTGCCCGCCGACAGGGTCGCGAAATCGATCACCACCGGCTGGCCGGGCCGCGCGCGATCGCCGCACCCCCAATAGATCAGGATCCGCCCCTTGGGCTTTTCCATCTTGCCGTTCCACGGCCCGGTCTCGACCGCGGGCGCGCGCTGCGGCGTCACCAGCGGCAGGCTCGCCCCCGCGCGTAACCCCGGCGGCGGCAGATGCTCGGCCGCAGGCTCGCCCGGCGACGCCTTGCGCGGGCTGCCGAGCTGCAGCGAAAGCAGATGCGCATAGCTCGCCTGCCCGCCGCCGCCGCCCATCATCGCCTGGATCACCGCCGCACTGCCGCCGCCGCCGGCCATCATCGATCCCATCCCTGAGGTGGTGTCCGCGGTCATCCAATAGACTGCCGTCCCGGTCCCAGCGCCCGCCTGCGCGATCGCGGCGCCCGCTCCCACCAACGCGAGCGCGGCAGTGCCGATGAACAGGGCGGCGATGCCGCTGCGCGGCACGCGGATGCGAGGCGCGGTGCATGCGGAAGCGGTGGTGGATGTGGCGCCGTCGGCCATTTCAGTGTCCCCTCTGAACTTGCCTGTGTGCCATCGCCCGAACGGCGCCCGGCTGTCAGCGCCTCCGCGCCCGCGACCGAGTTTACAACGACGGAGCAGAAAGGCACGACGAAAGTGACGGATGGCGCGACGAAGGCGCGGCAGGGCGACCTCCCAGCCGTCAACAATGGGGTAGCGCGGATGACTCGATGCTGCTTCAAGCGTTCCGGGTCGGGGAAGCTGCGCTCGAGTGCGTTCGTAGCTCGGCTCTCGTTGGCCGAGGCGTCGACATTGCATGCCCCACCTCGCATTCCAATTGTTTCCGCAGTGGAACCCAGTTTATAGTTTCGCGCCAGCGGGGGTTCCCAATTCGATATGCCAAAGCCGTCCCTCCCGTATCCGCACACGCGGCGATCTCGGCCGCACGGGCCTCCCGCGTTGATAAAACCCAAGCCCGACTCTCCCACTCCCCCGGCCTCCGCTGCCAAGCGCAAGCGCCAATCGCGCCAGGATCTCCTCCCCGCCGCGCGCGCGACGATCTTCAACGCCGCCGCCCATGTCGTCGGTGAGCTCGGCTACGAGCGCGCCTCGATCAAGCGCATCACCCAGGCGGCCGGGATCGCGGAAGGGACATTCTATCTCTATTTCGAATCGCGCCAGTCGCTGTTCGATCAATTGCTCCCCCATTTCGGCAGCGACATGCTCGGCTTCGTCGCGCGCCGGATCGCGGGCGCTGCCGACATCTTCGACATGGAGGAGCGCGGGTTCCGCGCCTTCTTCGAATTCCTCAAGGACAATCGCTGGTTCTTCCGGGTGCTGATCGAGGCCGAGGTCGCCGCTCCGCTCGCTTATGCCGAGCATTTCCGCCTGCTCGCCGACGGCTATCGCCGCGCGCTCACCCGCGCCATCGAGCGCGGGGAGATCCGCGAGTATGACAGCGAGGAGATCGAGACCGTCGCCTATGTGCTGATGGCGGCACGCCATTATCTCCACATCCGCTATCTGCACGATGCCGGACCGGGCGCCGAACTCCCCGAAAAGGTCGTGCAGACCTACCTCAAGCTGCTCCGCGGCGGAATCCATTAAAAGTCGGGGTTTCATGAGTTATTGCTCAGAGCATTGACTCAATGTGATTAAGGCTAAGCCTTCCTCGAAATCGTGTGGAATAGCAAAC
>JAQGLH010000173.1 GCA_028293005.1 Alphaproteobacteria bacterium | reverse complement strand
AAGGCGCGCTCAAATTGAAGGAAATCAGCTACATCCACGCCGAAGGTTATGCCGCCGGCGAGATGAAACACGGCCCCATCGCGCTGATCGACGAGGCCGTGCCGGTAATCGTGCTCGCACCGTCCGGGCCGTTATTCGAGAAAACCGTCTCCAACATGCAGGAAGTGCAGGCGCGCGGCGGCAAGGTGGTGCTGATTTCGGATGCCGAGGGCCTGGCGCAAGCCGGAGAAGGCGCGATCGCGACGATCGAGATGCCGAGAGTGCATCCCTTGATCGTGCCTTTGGTCTACGCAATCCCGGTCCAATTGCTCGCTTATCATGTCGCGGTCCTCAAAGGCACCGACGTCGACCAGCCGCGCAATCTGGCGTAGAGCGTGACCGTCGAATAGGCCGCGAGATCGCTGGCACCCGATCTACTTCCCGATCTACTTGGCGTTAGACCGCCGTCTCCAATTGCGTGAACCGCACCGGCATCACCTGGCGTGACTCGATGTCGCCATCGGGCTGGCGCGTGATCACGCTGAGCTGCTGGATCTCGTCCTTGGGTCCGACCGGAAGCACGATCCGTCCGCCCGGCTTGAGCTCGTCGATCAGCGGGCGGGGGGTTTCCTTCGCGGCGGCGGTCACCAAGATCCTGTCGAACGGCGCATGCTCGACCCAGCCGCGCGAACCGTCGCCGACGCGGATCGACACTCCGGGGTAGCCGACGCTCGCCAGGCGCGTCGATGCCTCGCCGGCGAATTCCTCGACCACCTCGACGCTCCATACCTCGGCGCCGAGCTCGGCGAGCAGCGCCGCCTGATAGCCAAGGCCGGTGCCGACCTCGAGCACGCGGTCGCCGGGCTGCACGCCGAGCAATTCGAGCATCAGCGCCGCGATGAAGGGTTGCGACACGGTCTTGTCGAAACCCAAAGGCAATGGCGTATCCTGATAGGCGAGGATTGCGAGCTGCGCGGGCACGAAGACATGGCGGGGCACCTTGAGCAGCGCCTCGCGAAGCCGCGGATCGAGCCGGCCGGTGCCGATTTCCTGCTCGGCGAGATCGAAATGGATGTCGATCATCTCGACCATGTGCCGCCTGAGGATCGCCAGATGCTGCTCGGTCATAGGCTTCATGGCAGGCTCCTCACTTCGCGCCAAACGAACGGCTTCGCGGCAAACGAACGGCATCCCGAACCGTTGCTGGTTTCGCTCGCGTCAAGCGAGCCATGGCCGCCGGAGTGTGAACCTTCCTGCGGTTCGCACGTAGAGCGATCGTGAAGCGCGTTGGTGCGAGAACCGAAACGATCGAAACGGGGGAGGTGCCAATGAGCACGGATTGCCCAGCCGGCGCAACGACGGCGGGCGCGACGATGCAGGCTGCGGTCGTGGTCGGGCCGGGGCAGATGCGTCTCGACGAGGTCGCGCTTCCGGCGGTCGGCCCCGGGCAGGTGCGCGTGCGGCTCGAAGGCTGCGGCGTCTGCGCGTCGAACCTCACCCCGTGGGAAGGCCCGGAATGGATGACGTTCCCGACCGCGCCCGGCGGGCTTGGCCATGAGGGGTGGGGAGTGGTCGACGCCGTCGGAGAAGGCGTCGAGCATCTCGCGGTCGGCGACCGGGTCGCGGCTTTGTCCTATCACAGCTATGCCGAATATGACGTCGCCGAAGCCGAGGCGGTGGTGCGCTTGCCGCCCTCGCTCGCGGCGGTGCCGTTTCCGGGCGAGCCGCTCGGCTGCGCGATGAATATCTTCCGCCGCAGCGACATCCGTGCCGGGCAGGATGTCGCAATCGTCGGCATCGGCTTCCTCGGCGCGATCCTCACCCGACTGGCGTCCGAGGCGGGTGCGCGCGTCATCGCCATCTCGCGCCGCGCCTATTCGCTCGAGGTGGCGAAACGGATGGGCGCGGTCGAGACGATTGCGATGGACGATCATCATGCCATCATCGAGCGCGTGAAGGGGCTCACCGACGGGCAGTATTGCGACCGCGTGATCGAGGCGGTCGGCAAGCAATGGCCGCTCGACCTCGCCGGCGAGCTGGTCAGGGAGCGCGGCAAGCTGATCGTCGCCGGCTATCATCAGGACGGGCCGCGCCAAGTGAACATGGGTCTTTGGAACTGGCGCGGGATCGACGTGATCAACGCGCACGAGCGCGATCCCAAAGTCTATGCCGAAGGCATCGCCGAAGCGATCGATGCCGTCGCCTCGGGACGGCTCGACCCGAGTGCGCTCTATACCCACGTCTACCCGCTCGAGCGGCTCGACGAGGCGCTCGATGCCACTCGCGATCGGCCCGACGGCTTCTTGAAGGCGCTCATCCTGCTATGAAGCTTTTGCTGTGAAGCTCCTGCGATGATTGGCCTGCAAATGATTGGCCTGCAATGATTGGCCTGCAATGATTGGGCGGCCGCGGGTCGGCTTTCTCGGCGTGGGCTGGATCGGGCGCCACCGCATGCAGGCGATGCTCGAGACCGGCGCGATCGAGGCGGCGGCGATTGCCGATCCGTCGTCCGAATGTGCCGCGGAAGCCGCCAGGCTCGCGCCCGGCGCGGCGCTCGCGGACGGCCTCGACGCACTGCTCGATGAGAAGCTCGACGGCATTGTCATTGCAACGCCTAGCGCGCTCCACGCCGAGCAATCGATTCGCGCGCTCGAGCGAGGCATCGCCGTCTTCTGCCAAAAGCCGCTCGGGCGAAACGCCCCCGAAGCGCAGGCGGTGGTCGACGCCGCGCGCGCCGCCGATCGGCTGCTCGGGCTCGACCTCTCGTACCGCCATACCCAAGGGATGCGGCTGATCCGTGACCTCGTGCAACGCGGCGAGCTCGGGCAAATCTACGCCGCGGAGCTGGCGTTCCACAACGCCTATGGGCCGGACAAGGATTGGTTCTACGATCGCTCGCGCTCCGGCGGCGGGTGCGTGATCGATCTTGGCGTCCATCTTGTCGATCTCGCGCTTTGGGTGCTCGATTTCCCTGAGGTGGGCGACGTCGCCGCGCGATTATTCACCGGGGGCGAACCGTTGCGTGCGGGTGACGGAAGGGTCGAGGATTATGCCGCCGCGACGATGGCACTGGGGGCGGGGACGTCGCTCCAGCTGGCCTGTTCGTGGCGCCTTCACGCCGGGCGCGAGGCGATCATCTCGGCAGCTTTTTATGGCAGCGCCGGCGGCGCGGCGCTGCGCAATGTCGGCGGAAGCTTCTACGATTTCACCGCCGAGCTTTATCGTGGGACGAGCACCGAGACCTTGTCGCTGCCGCCCGACGAATGGGGGGGCCGCGCGGCAGCCGAATGGGCGCTGCGGTTGGCCGCCGACCCGGGCTTCGATCCCGCCGCCGATCGCTTCGTCGATGTCGCTCGCGCGCTCGACCGTATTTATGGAAAATAGGCGTATCTATGGAAAGTAGGGTGAGAAGTGCGGCGCCGTAGCGCCGCACCTTGCGCCTCACTCCTCCGGAAGGAAGTCCGGCACCGACAGATAACGCTCGCCGGTGTCATAGTTGAAGCCGAGGATGCGCGTGCCGTTCGGCACCTCCTTGAGCTTCTGCGCGATTGCGGCGAGGCTCGCGCCCGAGCTAATCCCGACGAGCACGCCTTCCTCGCGCGCGGCGCGCCGCGCATAATCCTTCGCGTCGTTGGGATCGACCAGGATCACCCCGTCGATCGCGTCCATGTGGAGGTTGGCGGGAATGAAGCCCGCGCCGATGCCCTGGATCGAATGGGGGCCCGGCTGGCCGCCCGAGATCACCGGCGAAAGCGTCGGCTCGACCGCGAACACCTTGAGGTTCGGCCAAGATTTCTTGAGCACCTCTGCGCAGGCGGTGATGTGGCCGCCGGTGCCGACGCCGGTGATCAGCACGTCGATCGGGCTGTCGCGGAAGTCGGCGAGGATCTCCTGCGCGGTCGTGCGGGCATGGACCTCGATGTTCGCCTCATTCTCGAACTGCTGCGGCATCCACGATCCCTCGGTCTCCCCGATCAGCTCGCGCGCGCGCTCGATCGCGCCTTTCATGCCTTTCTCGCGCGGCGTGAGGTCGAACTTCGCCCCGTAGGCGAGCATCAGCCGCCGGCGCTCGAGGCTCATGCTCTCGGGCATCACGAGGATCAATTTATAGCCTTTGACCGCGGCGACCATCGCCAGGCCGATGCCGGTGTTGCCGCTGGTCGGCTCGATGATCGTGCCGCCGGGCTTCAAGGCGCCGGATCGCTCGGCATCCTCGATCATCGAAAGCGCGATCCTGTCCTTGATCGAACCGCCCGGGTTCGCTCGTTCGGATTTGATCCAGACCTCGGCGTTGCCGAACAGGCGGTTGACCCGGATATGCGGCGTGTTGCCGATCGTCTCGAGTATGCTGGCAGCCTTCATGCTGGTTTCTCCTTGGTCTTTACTCTAGTTGCTAAGTTGGGATTATCATCGGGCGGATCGAAGGTCCGTGCAAGCCGCAATTCCGGAAACCATTTCATCCATAGCAAAGTCACCGCGATCGCGCCCGCACCTCCTGCGACGATCGCGGCGACCGGACCGATAAGCGCGGCGAGGAAACCCGATTCGGCCTCGCCGAGCTCGTTCGATGCGGAGATGAACAGGCCGGCGACCGATCCCACCCGGCCGCGCATCGCGTCGGGCGTGTACAGCTGGATCAGCGACTGGCGGACGTACACCGAGAACATGTCGGCAGCGCCGAGCACGCCGAGGCAGAGCAATGAGAAGGGCATGAAGCGCGACAGGCCGAAGCCGATTGTCGCGGCCCCGAAGACGATCACCGCGACGAGCATCTTGATCCCGACATTGTATTTCAATGGCCGGAACGAGAACCACAAGGCGATGCATGCCGCGCCCACCGCCGGTGCGGCGCGAAGGTGCCCCAGGCCGGTCGGGCCGGTGTGGAGGATATCGCGCGCGAAGACCGGAAGCATCGCAGTCGCCCCGCCGAGCAGCACCGCGAACAGGTCGAGCGAGATCGCGCCGAGCACCAGGCGGTTGCGGCGCACATATTTGAGCCCGTCGATCATTTGCTTCCACGGATGGCGCGGCCCCTCCATCGTGGTGCGGCCGACCGGGCGAATCATGAACATGCAGAGCAAAGCCAGGCTGAAAAGGGCCGCGCTCGCCGCATAAGGAGCCAGCGGCGCGATCGCGTAGAGATAGCCGCCCATCGCCGGACCGGCGATGGCGCCGATCTGCCACGAGATCGAGTTCATCGCGATCGCGCGCGGCAGCAGGGGGCGCGGGACGAGATTGGGCGCGAGCGCGCTGAGCGCCGGGCCGGCGAAAGCGCGTGCCACGCCCAGCAGCCCCGCGATGAAGAACAAGGCGCCCAAGGTCGCCGCGCCGCGATAGGTCAGCCAGGCAAGCGCGGCGGCGCACAACAGTTCGAGAGCGATCGAAGCGCGCGCGATGAAGCGGCGGTCGACACGGTCGGCGGTCCAGCCGGTGACCAGGACCAGCGCGAAGAGCGGAACGAACTGGACGAGACCGACGAAGCCCAGCTGGAGCGCGGCCTGCTTGGTGCTCATCGTCAGGCGCGCAGTGTCGTACACCTGCCAGCCGATGATGATCACCATCGCCATTTGCGCGAGCGACGAGGTCAGCCGCGCAATCCAGTAGAAGCGATAATCACGGATCGAGAAAGGCGAGGCGCCGTGCTGCATCACCCGCGCACTTAGGGTGGGGGTCGTCCGGCTGCAACCGATGCCGCCCCGCGCGCATTGAATAGCTGTTGCAGGCCTGGCCGAAGCCGGAACAACATGTCGGCCATCATCCTCGCTTGCTGCCCCCGCCTCCGGTTGGAGAGACTTTATGAAAACTCGGCTGATCCTCACCTTTCTGCTGTCCACCTCGCTCACGGCCTGCATTCCCGCGGCCGCGCCGGAGACCGGAAGCTCGGCGCCGGTGGCGGGCGCCGCCGAAAGCGCTGATTTCACTCGCTTCCGCGATGGCTTCCTCGAGCAATATTTCAGGGAGGATCCGGCCTTCGCCGTCTACCAGGGGCGCCACGAGTTTGATGGCCGATTGCCCGACTGGAGCGAGGCAGGGCTGAGGCGCATGGGAGATTTCCTCCGGTCGTCGATCGCGCAGGCGCGACAATTCCCGGATGGCGCGCTGAGCCCTCCGCAGCGGTTCGAGCGCAATTATCTGATCAAGGTCGCGGAAGGGCGGCTGTTCTGGCTCGAGGATGCCGACGAGCCGCACCGCAACCCGGCCTTCTATGTCGGCGGCGGGCTCGATCCGAACGTCTATATCGCGCGCCCCTATGCCGACGCTCCGACGCGGATGCGCGCGTTCATCGCCTTCGCGCGCAACGTGCCCACCGCTGCGGCCCAAATCCGCGCCAATT
>JAQGLH010000229.1 GCA_028293005.1 Alphaproteobacteria bacterium | reverse complement strand
CCGGCGTGCGATAGAGGCAGATCGCCAGATCGCTGTGATCGGTGAGATATTTGAACCAGTCGAACACCTCGTTGTCGGTGCGCAGCTGGACGACCGGATTGATCACCTCGGCGCCATTGTAGCCGAGCTTCTCGACGTGCTCCATCTTCTCCAGCGCCTGATGGACGCTGGGATCGAGGATGATCGTCCAGAGATCCATGCGGCCCTTGACGGCATCCGCGACGATCTCATGGTAGCGCAGCCATTCGGACAGCTTAACGTTCCAGCATTCGGCGATGAAACCGCCGACCACCAGTCCATCCACGCCCATGTCGACATAAGCATCGATATTCTCGCGAATCCCGGCCTCGTCGAACTTCATTTCGCTCGTCATCGGTGTGGTCGGGCAGAGATAGAAGCCATTGACTTTGTTTTTGGCCCATTTTTTGGCCTCGCTTCTCGTAAACTCCATCGTACCTATCCTAACATTGGCTGTGGAATGGAAAGTGTTACCCAATATGCGACGGTTTAGAAGCGGAAAGTCGCTCCGATCCCGATTTCGCGAGGGCGATCGTAGATGGCATCTGTGCCAAGCACGCCCGGCCGCAGCGTCTGGGCAATGGCTTCATTGGTGATGTTCTTCGCCCAGAGCGAGAAGCGCCATGCCTCGCTCGGGGTCGTCCAGGAGATTTCGCTGCTCGCCGTGGTGTATGGCTTCTGCGACGCCAGGTTGAGGAAGTCGTAATAGACCCTCGCGCTGTGAAACACGTTGGCGGTGGCATTGAAGCGACCGCCAGCGAGGTCATGACCCCAATCGAAGCCGCCACTGATCGTGTGGCGAGGCGCGCGGATGATCTTGTTCCCCGACACGTCTCTCGTTTCCTGAGTGTTGCCGCCGTCGACCCGAGGCACGAACGCCTGGGCGTTGGTGAAGTCTACATATTCGCCGTGGGTGTAGGTGTAGGCCGCACGCAGGTTGAGGTTGTCGGTCACCGCGGCGGTGACTTCGAGCTCGCCGCCATAGATTTCGGCGTTCGCGGCATTCTGCAGAATGTAGCTGTCGCCAGACCGCGCCTGAACCTGCAGATCCTTATAGTCATAATGATAGATCGAGAGGTTGGTCCGCAGCCACGGCAGCGGATCGACCTTGATACCGCCTTCCCACGCGCGGATCGTTTCCGGATCGGTCGCGATGTTGCTCGTGCCGAGCTCGTTGAACACGCCGCTCTTGAAGCCCGTGCCGTAGCTCACATAGACGTTGCCGCGGTCCGAGAAATTGTAGCGCAGCGCCGCGCGGTAGGTCCATTTGTTGGAGGTGCGTTCAGCCGTGCCGAACGGCAGCGGGACGAGGTTCATCGCCGTGCCGAACTTGCGCTTCTCGGTCGTGTAGCGGACGCCGGCAGTGAGGAAGAGATTGTCGACCATCTCCAACGTGCCTTCGCCGAACCCGGCGAACGACGTCGTCTTGGCATGCGGATCGAGCCGCCTGATCGTCACCGGATTGCCAGGGGTCGAATTCTGCAGCTGGATGTCGTCGAACTGCGCGTCGAGGTGGAAGGCGTAGGCTCCCAAGATCCACTTGAAGCGGCCCGGGCCGGTCGAGAGCAAGCGGACTTCCTGGCTGTAGGACTCGCCGCTGGCATCGAACGGAATCTGGCCGAGGAAGATGTTGCTCGCGTCCGAATCGGTGAACTGACGAATGTCGTTCTGGATGTAGCTGCTGGTCGTCTGGAGGCTCATGCCACCGAGATCGAACTGGGTCTGCAGCGCAACGCTGACCCGGTCATAGTTGGACTGAGGAACGTCGGTAAGCGAGGCTTCCCACGGGTTTGTCGGCCGGATGTAGCCCGCATAACGGCGACCGGCCGTGTTGTTCTTGTAGGGAATGACGGTGTTCTGGCTGCTGTCGAGCTCGGCGTAATTGCCGGTAAGGACGATGCGGACATCGTCGTTCGGCTGGAAGAGCAATTTGCTGCGCAGGTTGATGCTGCGCGAATCGCCGAGATTGCCGCCGCGGACGAGATCTTTGATGTAGCCGTCGTTCTTTTTGTAAAGACCGGCGAAATCCATCGCGATGGTGTCGGTCAGGCCGGCGGTGAGATAGGTGCGCAGGTCGATCTCGGTCGCGTCGTTGCGCATCCGCCCGACACGCGCCTCGATTCGGCCACGCGTGTTGAAGCTCGGATCGGGGGTGATGACGTTGATCAGGCCGCCGGTCGCGTTGCGGCCGAAGACGGTGCCCTGCGGACCGCGCAGCACCTCGACCCGCTCGATCTCGACGAGGTCCAGCGCGCTGGTGAACGAGAAAGGCTGATAGACGCCGTCGACGTAGGTGGCGACGTTCGATTCGTCGGCCATGCCGACGCCGCTCGAGCCGACGCCTCGGATCGTGGGCTGGTTGACGGTGGCATTGCGCCCACCCTGGAAGCCGGGGACGACGACGGTGAGGTCGCGCAGCCCGCCGACGCCCGCGGTGGCCAGGGTCGAGCTGGTGATCGCGGTGACCGCGACCGGAACGTCCTGCAGGCGCTCCTCGCGGCGAGTGGCGGTCACGACGATGTCTTCGATGCCGCCGGCTGACTCGGCCGACGCGTCCGCGGCCGCTTCGGCGGCGGGAGTGGTCGCGACCAGCTCGCCCTGCTGCGCGTCGGAGGACGGAGCAGGCGCACCGGTCTCTTCCTGGACGGCGGCGGTGGCGTCAGTGGTCGGCGTGGAGGTTTCGGTGGTCTGAGAAATTGCCGCCGTGCTGACGGACGAAACAAGCAAAACCAAAGCAGATACAAACCGGGACTTCATTCAACTTTCCTCTTCAGAACTCAATAAGTTACATGTGTAATGCGTTGCACGAATCTACGGATGCGTTTGAAGATGTGCGATGCATGTTCTTTTTACGAAATGAGCGAGAGCATCCCCGGCGGGGCCGGGATTCTTCGCGCCTTTGCCCGGTTGGACCGTGAAACGACCGAGACGACAGACGCTAATCTGCTTCGTTCAGGAAGGAGGGCCAGCAGCCGATGCCGCCGACCCTTGCTTTTCCGGGCGTGCGGGATTCTTTGGGAAAGCGCCCCGTACGCTGGAATTGGGCTTAGATCGGGTAGACGAGGTAGCGGGGCAATACCGAGGTATCGAGCAGCGCTCGCCGCCTGACCAAGCGCGCGCTGCCATTCCCAAGACGCACGACGTCATCATAGATGCCGGTCGCCAGGATTTCCGAAACGCCGGTATCTTCCGGCGTCATGAACACGCTGAAGTTCGATTTGACCGCGACGTCGTTGTTGCCGATCTCTTGGGCCTGGAGCCGCTGCACGAAATGGCGCGTGCGATAATCCTGAAAGGTGCCCGCCCAGATTTCGGTGACGAACGTCACGCGATCACGAAGCCGAGCATGACAATCGTCATACATGAAGCCCAGCGCGAGGCCGTGTTCGTCATTTTCCTGCGAGAGGCAGAAATAGCCGGCATCGTCGTCCTCGACGAAGGTCTCGAGCCAGCGTTTCATGTCCTTGCCATCCAAGGCGGCGATATGATCGAGCAGGATCTGGTCGATCTGCATGAGGGCCTGACTGTCCAAAGCCATCATGCGGCACTCCGTTCAAAGTCCATAAGTTCCCTATAATATTCCCAGCGTGGAATGTTAGCGGCCTCGTCGTTCTGAAGGAACTCGCTGCCTACCTCGGTCAGGCTCTTGACGCCCTTCTGGAAGATCGCCGCGCCCGGCGCGTGATTGCCGATGTGGATGCGGTGGAAGATCGATGCGTCCTCCATGCTGATCAGGCCGCACGGGCCAAGCAGGTTCGAGCTCTGCCGCAGGCGATGGCGGAGCATGTCCTCGTCGTCGTCGGCATGCGCGAAATAGGCATAATGGACCTCGGTCACATTATGGTTGATCGGCGCCGCGAAGCGCAGGTTGATCACGTCGAGATGCTTGGTCGCAACGAACGTCGGAAAGATCGAGATGACGCGGGAGCCGACCGACGGATCCTGCCCCTTGAACTCGATCAGGGAAGGATCCTGGAGCGAATTATTGCCCTTCGCCACCGACAGCTCCGATTCGAAGCCGACGTGACCACGCTTGGTGGTCACATATTGCCGGCCCTTTCCGCCCTGCCAGTTGAGCATTTTAAACGCTTGGTGGAGTAACGGCGCGTGATAGCCGTCGTTGTCGACATAGCCTTTCCAATTGGTGTCGTAGCGGACCTTCTGGTAGCCGAGCAGCTTCAGGCGACCGTCACCGGCCATCAATTCCCTGAGCGTGTTCTTGAGATCGCCGAGAAACTCGTCCAGCTCTTCGGTCTCGGGCGACATCGTGACGAAGATCAGGCCATAGAAGCTGTCGGTGCGCGGCTGCGCGAGCGGATAGTCCTTGCGGTCGAAGCCGGGCGAGAATTCGCGCTCGTTCGAGCAGCCGATCAGCTTGCCCTCGGTGCTGAA
>JAQGLH010000228.1 GCA_028293005.1 Alphaproteobacteria bacterium | reverse complement strand
AAAGTCGACCTGCCCCTCGGCCGCGCGCAGTTCGGGGGTCATGAAGAAGGTGCGGGTGCGGCAGGCGGCATTGGCCAGATAGGTGCAGCGGTTGAGCCCGGGCACGAAGATCCCGGTGAACGTAATCGGTCCAAGCGCCTCGCCGGCGTTCATGACGGCATCGGCGATCAGCCGGGACTCACCCGAACAACCTTGGACATAAACCAGGCCGCCCGGCGGCAACATTCCCGGGACGTCGGCAGGTTTGATGCGCGCAGGAGCCATGTGCGGAGGGTGGATGCTTCAGCGCATGAAGCGGTGGAAGTCCGGCGCCCGCTTCTCGTTGAAGGCGTTCACCCCCTCTTTCGATTCCTCGGTATCGTAGAACATCTTTACCGCATGCAAAGCGAGGTTGCTGATGCCGCGGATGCTGTCGCTGTCGGCGTTGAAAGAGCGCTTGGCGAGAGCGATCGCGGTGGGCGAACGCTGCGCCAGCTTGTCGGTCCACTCCGTTACCGCTGCATCGAGCTCGGCAGCGGGGACCACCTTGTTGACCAGCCCCATCTCATAGGCCTGTTGTGCGGTGTAGCGATCGTTGATGAACCACATTTCCCGCGCCCGCTTGTCGCCGATGTGGCGCGCAAGCAGCGCGGTGCCCCAGCCCGCATCGACTGATCCCACCTTCGGCCCGACCTGCCCGAATTGCGCGGTGTCGGCGGCGATCGTGAGGTCGCACAAGGTCGCGAATACGTTGCCGCCCCCGATCGCGAAGCCGTTGACGCGCGCGATGACCGGCTTGGGGACGTCGCGGATCAGCGCCTGGAACTCGTCGATCGGAAGACCGACGACGCCGCGCCCGTCATACTGCCCTTCATGCGCCGACTGGTCGCCGCCCGTGCAGAAGGCCTTATCGCCGGCGCCGGTGAGGACGATGCTGGCGACATGGCGGTCGTTCGTCGCGCGGTGGAAGGCTTGGATCAGTTCCTCGATCGTCTGCCCGCGAAAGGCATTGTAGACCTTGGGCCGGTTGATGATCACCCAGGCGGCGCGGTCCCGCACCTCATAAATGACGTCCTCGAAGGTGGCTTGGGTCATGTACGACCTCCTGTTTGCTTGGTTGTCCGGTAGATGGCGCTCGAGCGGGCGAGGGGCTCTCCGCCGGCTGTCATCACTGCCTGAGAGAAGATCAGCGTCTGCGTCCTCCCGAGGGTGACTTCGGCTGCGACCCAGGCGCCGAGCGGATTGGGCGCGAGATCGTCGATCGTCGCCGAAATCGTTGGCCTGTTGTCCGCCTCGGCCGCTCTGGGCTTGACCACGACGATCTGAGCATCGGCGAAAGTCGCGAGCGCACCGCCATGACGGACGCCCCGCGAATTGGCGTGACGCTCGGCAATGCGGGATACGAGTTTTCGCGATCTCCGGTGGACCAAGGTGCGGCCAGAGACCGCGCTGAACCCGCTGCCGAGCTCGACCGGCTCATAGCCGGGCGGCGCTTTCTGGTGGACCATGAGCATGGCTCAGATCATGTTCATGCCGCCGGACACCGAAATGGTCTGTCCGGTGATGTACCCGGCGTCATCGGAGGCAAGAAAGGCGACGATGCCTGCATAATCCTCGGGCTCGCCCATGCGTCGCAAGGGAATGCCGCGGACCATCGCATCTTTCCACTTCACGGCCTGTTCTCCTTCGCCGAGGACCGCAGCCATCATCGGCGTGTTGGTCGGGCCGGGGCAGACGGCATTGAGCAGCACATTTTTGCGCGCCAGCTCCCGCGCGATCGACTTGGTGAAGGAGATGAGGCCGCCCTTGCAGGCGGAATAGACCGCCTCGTCGCTCGTGCCGACGCGCGCCGCATCCGAAGCGATATTGATGATCCGACCGCCGCCGCGCTCGGCCATCAATGGCGCCACCGCATGATGCGTGTTGAGCGGACCCAAGAGGTTGATCCGAATGATCTTGTCCCACAGGCCTGGGTCGGTTTTGACGAACGGCATTGGCCGGTCCCATCCGGCATTGTTGACGAGCGTCCAGATCGCCCCCAGCTTGCGCTCGACCTCCGCGACCGCCGCCTGGACGGCATCATAGTCGCCGACATCGAGCGCCCAGGTATGGATCGTCGCGTGCGGCGCCAGCGCGGCGGTCTCCTCGCCGGCCGCGGGATTGAGATCGAAGATAGCGACCTTGCAGCCTTCGTTGGCCAGCCGGAGGCTGAGCGCTCGCCCGATCCCCTGCGCTCCGCCGGTGACGATCGCGACCTTACCGTCCAATCCTCTCACGTGTCGGCTCCTTCTTCATCGCCGGGCCGTCGGCCCAGAATGACCAGTAGATTGCCCTTCATCGACCGCAGGCCCCTCACCAGGACCTCCAGGTCCGAAGCATCGATGCCGCGAAGCAGGCGCTTCTCCACGTCGGCGACATTCTCGCGGATCCGGGCGATCATTCGGACGCCCTTCTTGCTCAGGAACACCCGCTTCAGCCGCTTGTCGTTGGCGTCGGGACGGCGCTCGATCAGCCCGTTCGACTCCAAGCCTTCGATGATCCCGCCGAGAGCCACCTTGCCGAGGTCGAGCTGATCGGCGAGAGCGACCTGGTGCATGCCATCCTGCCTCGAGAGGAAGGCAAGCACCCACCACTGCGAGCGTGTGACGCCGAGCGGGCGGACAACGCGGTCGACCATGCTTCGCCGCAATCGCGAGATGTCGTGGATCAGAAAGCCGATCCGGAGTTCGTAATCGATATCAGCGGTCATTCGCGCATCCCTCTCTCTCGAGCGCGGACGATGCGCGGCGCGCGGCAAGGGATCGCAGGATCGACGGCTCGCGATCGATCGGATGCCTCAGGCCAGCAGGACGGCTGCTCATCGCGTTCGCTCGGCCTTGTCGCGTTCGGAGGCGGCACGGATCGCCTCCCGCGCGGTCGTCCACTGTTCGGGAGTCATCTGGACCAAGTCGGCGAAGGTGCTCGGCGCGGCGAGATGATGGCCGCCGTCGATCGCGATCGTCTGGCCCGTGAGA
>JAQGLH010000205.1 GCA_028293005.1 Alphaproteobacteria bacterium | reverse complement strand
TTGAGCGTGGTGACGATGTTCCAGCGATCCATCTGGCCCTGATTGATCGCCTGGGTGCCATGATACAGCCCTGTGGTGTCGCCGAGACCGACGGTGTTGGTTGTCGCGAACAGGCGGAACCAGGGGTTCGGGCGGATCACGCGGTTCTGGTCGAGGAGGGTGAGCTTGCCTTCCGCCTCCAGCACGCGCTGGATCACGAACATTACGTCCGGCCGGCCGGCGTCATATTCGTCGAACACGAGTGCGACCGGGTGCTGCAGCGCCCAGGGCAAAAGCCCTTCGCGGAACTCGGTGATCTGCTGCCCCTCGCGAAGCACGATGGCGTCGCGGCCGACGAGGTCGATGCGGCTGATATGCGCGTCGAGGTTGATTCGGATCAGCGGCCAGTTGAGCCGCGCCGCGACCTGCTCGATATGGGTCGACTTGCCGGTGCCGTGGTAGCCCTGCACCATCACGCGCCGGTTACGCGCGAAGCCGGCGCAGATCGCGAGCGTCGTGTCCGGATCGAACACGTAGGCCGGATCGAGATCGGGGACACGTTCGTCCGCCTCGCTGAACGCGGGGACTTCCATGTCGTTGTCGATGCCGAACAGCTCACGCACCTTCATCATCTTGTCGGGCGCGTCCATCACAGTGGCGCTGCGGCTGGCGGGGTTGGCATTGGCGAGATCAGCCATGGTCGTTCTTTCCAGGTCAGGCGTAGGGTCGGTCAAGCGAAGACAGGACGGGATTTGAGCTGCGTATAGGCCTCGATGACCGCCTGCAACGCTTTCTCGTGGCTGCGGTCGCCGCCGTTCATGTCGGGATGGTAGCGGCGCACGAGATCGAGATAGCGCTGCCTGAGCGCGCGGCGGTCGACGTCGGTTCCGAGCCCCAGCACGCGCAGCCATTTGCGATCGCTTTCGCTCAATTCGCGTCCATCTTTTCTGGCATCCCTGCGCGGCGGCTGGTCGGGGGCGTGTGCGAAACGGGCCCCGATCGCATCGAGCGGGTCCGTGAAATCGTTCCATTTCGGCTGCGGCGAGCCGTTGGAGAAGGCGCGCGTCTCGCGATCCCATCCGCCGTAAGGCGTCTGCGCCGCCTCGATCTCGTCGGGGCTCATGCCGTTGAAGAAATTATAGCCGAGGTTGAACGCGCGGACATGGTCGAGGCACAGCCAGCGCCATTCGCCCGGACCGTCGAACGACGGCCGTTTGCCGTCCTCCGGCGGCGCGCGGAATTCTCCCGGTTCGACGCAGCCCGGGTGCGCGCAGGGCTGCTCGTGCCCCTCGATGCGGCCGTGGAACTTGCCGGGCTTTCTGCTACTGCTCGCCAACGCGCTCCCCTTCCTGGTGAAATCAATTATATAGGCCCGATGACGACGCATTTAACCGCTCCGGTCGCATCCGAAATCACCAGACGCCTGATCGCGGCACTCGATCCGACGCATCTGACCGTGCGCGACGACAGCGCGATGCATAGCGGCCATGCCGGCCACGACCCACGCGGCGAAAGCCATTTCACCGTCGAGATCGTCTCGCCCCACTTCGCAGGCCAGAATCGCGTGCAGCGCCAGCGCGCGGTCAACGCCGTGCTCGCCGACCTGCTCGCCGAGCGCGTTCATGCCTTGTCGATCAAGGCCACGGCGCCGGGGGAAGAGGCGCGTGGCTGACGAGTTGATCTTCCAGACGCTTCACCCGACGACGCACGACCTCGGCGGGTTCAAGGTGCACCGCACCCTGCCGCATCGCGATCGAACCACGATCGGGCCGTTCATCTTCTTCGACCAGATGGGTCCGGCGCATCTGCCGCCGGGGCAGGGGATGGATGTCCGGCCGCACCCGCACATCAACCTCGCGACCGTGACCTATTTGTTCGCGGGGGCGATCGATCATCGCGATTCGCTCGGCACGCTGGCCCGGATCGAGCCGGGCGCGGTGAATCTGATGACCGCGGGGCGCGGCATCGTCCATTCGGAGCGCTCGCCCCCCGACCTTCGCCGCAACGGAGCAGAGCTCTCGGGTATCCAGACCTGGCTCGCGCTGCCGCGAGACAAGGAGGAGATCGAGCCAGGCTTCGAGCATGTCGCCGAGGACGATTTGCCCGTCGTCGAGGAGAAAGGCGTTCGCGCGCGCGTCGTGATGGGAAGCCTGTGGGGAGCCACCTCGCCGGTCACCTGCCACAGCGAGACCATCTATGCCGACCTCGCGCTCGAGCCGCGCGGAAGCATTGCGATCGATCCCGATGCGGATGAGCGCGCGGTCTATCTCGCCGAGGGCGATGCAAGCCTGGACGGACAGGTGCTCGAGCCGCACGTGCTTTACGTGCTTCGGCCCGGGATCAGCGCCATCTTGCGCTCGGCCAGCGGCGCGCATGTCATGGTCTGCGGCGGAGCGCCGCTCGACGGCCCGCGTCACGTCTGGTGGAACTTCGTCTCGTCGAGCCGCGATCGCATCCGCCAGGCGCGCGAGGATTGGAGCGCGATGCGCTTTCCGCTCGTCCCGAACGACGCGCTCGAGCATATCCCTCTCCCCGAGGTTCCGCTGACGGTCAGCTATCCATGAGCCGGTGCGCCAACCGGCGCTACCAGCTCATGGAGCTCGGGCGGGCGGGTGGCTGAGCTCGCGCTGACCCGCATCGGATTGCCGACCGGCGTCACGCTGAAGGTGGCGATCGGCGGCGTGGGCGAGCCGATCCTGTTTCTCCATGGCTTTCCCGAATCGCATCGCAGTTGGCGGCACGTGCTGCACAATCTGAGCGCCGACCATCAAGTGATCGCGCCCGACCAGCGCGGCTTCAGCGGCTCGGACAAGCCGCCCGAGGTCGCCGCCTATCGAACCAAGGAAATCGTCGCCGATGTGATCGCACTTGCGGATGCGCTCGACATCGAGCGCTTCACACTTGTCGGCCACGATTGGGGCGGGGCGATCGCCTGGGCGGCGGCGCTCAAGCATCCCGGGCGGGTCGAGCGGCTGGTGATCGTCAACGCCCCGCATCCGTTGATCTTCCAGCGCAGCCTGATCGAGGATGAGGCGCAGCGCGCCGCCTCGAGCTACATCAACGATCTGCGCAGCGCCGGCGCTGAGATCGCGATCCGCGCGATGGGGTTCGAGACTTTCCTCGAGCGGACGATCGGCAGGGAGGCCGATCTGCGCAAGCTGCCGGAGAGCGAGCGCCAGGCCATGCTGGACGATTGGGCGCAGCCGCACGCGCTGAGCGCGATGCTCAATTGGTATCGCGCGACCGACCTGATCGTGCCGGAGGTTGGTGAGAAAGCGCGGCGGCCGCTCTGGACGCACCTGCCCTTCCCAAAGGTCGCGGCACCGACGCTCGTCGTCTGGGGCCTGAAGGACAAGGCGCTGTTGCCGGTGCAGCTCGAAGGCCTCGCCGACCACGTTCCCGACATCAGCCTGGTCACCGAACCGGACGCCGGCCATTTCATCGTCTGGGAACGGCCCGAGCTGGTGACTCGCGCGATCCGCGATTTCCTCGGCCGGACTCGCCGCGATGCCGCTTCGGCGATGGGGCAGACTTAGCGCTTTAGGTCGAACCGCGCCTTGGCTATGGCCGCCCCATGTCGCAGACCCCCGCCCGATCCCGCTCGCGTTCCGCCGCCCGGCTTGCCGCGGTCCAGGCGCTTTATCAGCGCGACATGGAGAAGATCCCGCTGCGGGTGCTGCTCCATGAGTTCCACCAGCATCGGCTCGGCGCGACGATCGAGGAGGTCGAATATGCCGACGCCGAGGTCGATTTCTTCGACGATATCGTCACCGGCGTCGATGCGCGTTCGGACGAGCTCGATGCGCTGATCTCGGCCAAGCTGGCCAAGGACTGGTCGCTTGCCCGGCTCGACAAGCCGATGCGGCAGATTCTGCGCGCCGGCGCCTATGAGCTGGTCGCACGGATCGATGTGCCGACCGGCAGCGTCATTTCCGAATATGTCGACGTCGCCCATGCTTTCTACGACAAGAAGGAAGCGGCGTTCGTCAACGGACTGCTCGATGCCGTCGCCAAGGAGGTTCGGCGCTGAGCGGCGAACGCCGCAGACAGGCGTCTTGATCGCGGAAGGGTGAGGCGATGACCAGCGAGCGCGATTTCATCTCGTCGCTCCGCCGCCTGGCGGCGGACCCGGCCGCGAGGCGGCTCGAGGATGATGCCGCGGTGCTCGAGTTCGGGGGCGCCAGCCTCGTCCTCACCCACGACATGATCGTCGAAGGCGTCCATTTCCTCGCCGACGATCCGCCGCCCGACGTCGCGTGGAAGGCGGTCGCGGTGAATCTCTCCGATCTCGCTGCCAAGGGCGCGACGCCGGTCGGTCTGCTGATGGGCTACAGCCTCGGCGGCGACCGATCCTGGGACGAAGCGTTCGTCACCGGGCTCGCGCAAGTGCTCGCGCATTACGACGTTCCCCTGCTCGGCGGCGACACCGTGTCGGCCGCGGCAGGCAGCGGCGGCCGCTGCATCGGCATCACGGCGATCGGCAGGGCCCCGCCGCCGGTCGTCTCGCGCGGCGGCGCCCGCGCCGGCGATTCGCTATGGGTCAGCGGAAGCATCGGCGATGCCGGTGCCGGCCTGCGCATCGCGCGGGGCGAGCTGGCCGGATCGCCGCGCCTGCTCGACCGCTATCGGCGGCCGCAGCCGCGCCTGCAGGCGGGCACGGCGCTGGCGCCGCTCGCCGGCGCGATGATGGACGTTTCGGACGGGCTGCTGATCGATGCCCATCGCATGGCCGAAGCGAGCGGAGTCGCGGCAAGCATCGACCTCAGCCTGGTCCCGCTTTCGCCCGATCTGGTTGCGGCAACCGGCGAAGACCTTGCCGCGCGGCTCGCGGCGGCGACGGCGGGCGACGATTATGAACTGCTGTTCGCGGCGCCGCCCGCGCTGGCCGAAATGCTCGACGATCTTGCCACCGCGCTCGGCCTGCCGCTGACCCGCGTCGGGCGCTTCGCGGCGGGATCGGGGCTGACGTTGAGCGACGGGCCGGAAATCGTCCCGCTTCCAATCCGTCTGGGCTTCGAGCACGGCAATGGAACGACCTGATTTTTGCCTCGGCGGCCCACCTTGAGACAGCTTTTCCGGCGGACTGTCCGCGCTTTCGCCCCAAAAGGTTGAATCCTGCTCGCTTGACCCCTAAAGCACGCGGCACATGCGGGCGTTTCCATTCGAGGGGCTGATCAAGGCCTGCCCGCGGAGTTACTTCAGGGGAAGGAATTTTGATGACAGTTGTGCTTGTAGCAATTGCCTGCGGTTTGCTGGCACTCCTTTACGGCTTCATCACCAGCCGCCAGGTGCTCGCTTATTCGGCGGGCAACGAGCGGATGATCGAGATCGCAGGCGCGATCCAGGAAGGCGCCAAGGCCTATCTGGCGCGCCAATATACGGCGATCGCAGTCGTCGGGGTGGTCGTCGCGCTGCTCGTCGGCCTGTTCCTGGGCCTAGTCCCCGCGGTCGCCTTCACGATCGGCGCGCTGCTTTCGGGCTCCGCCGGGTTCATCGGCATGAACATCTCGGTCCGCGCCAACGTGCGCACTGCCGAAGCCGCGCGCACCAGCCTGCAGCGCGGCCTCACCGTCGCGTTTCGCGCCGGCGCGATCACCGGCATGCTGGTGGCGGGCCTCGCCTTGCTCGCCATCGCCGGGCTTTTCTACGTGATGGTCGACCTCGGCCAGGCCGCGGCCGGGAGCCGCGAAGTGATCCACGCGCTGACCGCGCTTGCGTTCGGCGCGTCGCTGATCTCGATCTTCGCCCGTCTCGGCGGCGGTATCTTCACCAAGGCCGCGGACGTCGGCGCCGATCTCGTCGGCAAGGTCGAGGCCGGAATTCCCGAGGACGATCCCCGCAACCCCGCCGTGATTGCCGACAACGTCGGCGACAACGTCGGCGACTGCGCGGGCATGGCCGCCGATTTGTTCGAAACCTATGTCGTCACTGTCGGTGCGACGATGGTGCTGATCGCGCTGTTGCTCGGCACCGCCGCCAATCTGGTCGATCTGATGTCGCTGCCGCTGATCATCGGCGGCGTCTGCATCATCACCTCGATCATCGGCACCTATTTCGTCCGGCTCGGCCGCACCCAATCGATCATGGGCGCGCTCTACAAAGGCTTCTGGGTGACCGCCGCGCTTTCGATCCCGGCGATCTACCTTGCCACCCAGCTGACGCTCGGCGACATGAACGCGGTGATCGGCGGCGCGCGCGAGGCAGCCGGCTTCGAGGCCGAAGCGCAGGTCGTCGCCGGTGCCGGTTCGTTCACCGGCATGGATCTCTTCTGGTGCATGCTGGTCGGCCTCGCCGTCACCGGCCTGCTCGTCTGGATCACCGAATATTATACCGGCACCCATTACCGCCCGGTCCAGTCGATCGCCAAGGCTTCGGAAACGGGCCATGGCACCAACGTCATCCAAGGTCTGGCGATCAGCCTGGAATCGACCGCGCTGCCGACTTTGGTGATCTGCGTCGGGATCATCGTCTCCTACCAACTCGCGGGGCTGATCGGCATTGCCTTCGCCGCCACCGCGATGCTGGCGCTTGCCGGGATGGTGGTTGCGCTCGACGCTTACGGCCCGGTCACCGACAACGCCGGCGGCATCGCC